>NZ_JRNX01000638.1 GCF_000786645.1 Halobacillus sp. BBL2006 | reverse complement strand
CCATGTAGATATTCCAAGCTTCGGGAACTGGGGCTTTGTGATGGCAAGCAGGAAGCCTATAAAATTGGATGAAATAACTATAGATGTGGATACAAAATTTTTAACAAAAAAAGTATTGCAGTCGATGACAGTGTTTGGAAAAGATGAAGACAGGGAAATCGTAAACACTGAAGGTGAAATCATTTCACTTAAGCCGAACACACTAATCGATCCTCATCTTATTCAGAAGTACGAAAGGGCATGGCAGAATTATTAGATGAGTGTGGAATCCTTAAAAGGAGTGTTAAATGTGAAAGTATCTTATCATGGACATTCAGTTGTAAAAGTTGAAGCAAATGGAAAAACCATTTTGTTCGATCCGTTCATATCTGGAAATGGAAACACGGATTTGAATGCGGACGAAGTGAATGCAGACGTCATTTTACTTACTCATGGTCACAATGATCACGTAGGGGATACCTTCGATATCGCAGCACGCAATGATTCGCAAATTGTTGCCCCTTACGAGTTAGCAACCTATTTAGGAAACAAGGATCTGAATGCTCATCCGATGCATATCGGTGGAGGGCATGAATTTGATTTTGGCCATGTGAAATTCACACAGGCATTTCACGGCTCCGCCTATACCGAGGATGACGGTACAATCGTCTATACAGGGATGCCTACCGGAATTCTTTTAACCATTGATGGAAAGACCATTTATCATGCTGGGGATACAGGATTGTTCTCAGATATGAAGCTTATTGGTGAAAGGAATGACATTGACTTGGCGTTCTTGCCAATCGGTGACAACTTCACTATGGGACCAGAGGATGCACTTGTCGCAGCTGAATGGTTGAAAGCTAAACAGGTCGTTCCTGTTCATTACAACACTTTTGATTTAATCAATCAGGATGGCAAAGGTTTTGCGAGCAAAGTAAAACCTGGTAAAGGTGTAGTTATGGAACCTGGAGATACTCTCGAACTATGAATTTAAAGGGATTAGCCTTCTGTCTTTAATAGACAGGGGGCTTTTTTTTATTCTTATCCAATGCTTTGTTGGAAGAAATTGCAGAGAAACTGTATCAGTTGTATAATAGCAATAAGATTAGTACAGTTAGAAAGTTTGGTGAGCGGATGGCTACAAAACATGAACAAATTTTAGAACATATTGAATCGCTCTCTGTCGGAAGTAAAATCTCAGTGCGTAGTATTGCAAAAGCGCTCAACGTCAGTGAAGGGACAGCTTATCGGGCAATTAAAGAAGCGGAAAACCAAGACCTTGTAAGCACAATGGAACGTGTTGGTACCATTAGGATAGAGAAAAAGAAGAAAGAGAATATCGAACGATTAACATTTGCAGAAATAATCAATATTGTGGACGGACAAGTTCTAGGAGGAAGAGAAGGACTTTACAAGACGCTTAATAAGTTCGTTATCGGCGCCATGAAATTAGAAGCGATGATGCGTTACACAGAAGCAGGTTCTCTTCTTATCGTAGGGAACCGGACAAATGCTCATGAATTAGCTGTCAAAGCAGGAGCAGCAGTTCTGATTACGGGTGGTTTTGATACGAGTGATACGGTCAAAAAGTTAGCGGATGAAAAGGAGCTTCCTGTTATATCAACAAGTTACGATACATTTACGGTCGCTACAATGATCAATCGTGCGATTTATGATCAATTGATTAAAAAGGAAATTGTACTCGTCGATGATATCTATACCGCGTTAGATCATACAGAATTTTTAAAGGTCACGGACAGTGTAGAGCGCTGGCATGACGTCAATAAAGAGACCAATCATAGCCGCTATCCGGTTGTTGATAAACAGAACCGGGTTATGGGTATTGTTACATCCAGAGATGTCATTGGGAAAGACAGATCTCTAAAAATTGACAAGGTCATGACTAAAAACCCGATGACTGTTCATACGAAGACCTCTTTGGCAAACGCAGCACACGTGATGGTTTGGGAAGGCATTGAACTGATGCCAGTTGTCGACCCTTCTCATAAACTCCAAGGCATTATATCGAGGCAGGATGTGCTTAAGGCTTTGCAGCATATCCAGCGTCAGCCGCAGGTAGGGGAAACCATTGATGACTTGGCGACAAATCAGTTAGAAGTTGTAGAAACGGATGATCAATCCCACGTATTAAAAACGAAAGTGACGCCTCAGATGACAAATCAGCTGGGGACTATGTCTTATGGAGTTTTTGTATCCTTGATCACAGAATCTTCAAGCGGGCTGCTCCGAAAATATAAAAAGGGAGACCTTGTTGTAGAAAACATATCTGTTTACTTCATCAAGCCCGTTCAAATCGAAAGCGAAATTGTTATTAAACCCCAAATTCTTGAAGTTGGACGCAAATTTGCCAAAGTAGATGTCGAGGTACATCATGACGGAGGTATCGTTGGAAAAGCTCTGTTGATGGCGCAGTTGATCGATCGATAGAATAGAAAAAGTCGCTGCACTCTGTGTGCAGCGACTTTTGATTTAGGATTGAGTCTGATGCTTCTGATATTCCTTACGGTAGTGTTTACTAGCTTTCCATCCCGACTGCGCTTGGAAGATTCCCAGGGCTATAAATACAATACCTATGAACAAGGATAGTCTCGTCTGGTAAAACATATATTGATTGATTCCAAAAAACAGGACAAAGCTGCCAAGAAACAATTTGGATTTGCTATTTAGATATTCTTGAGTTAATGGATCACGGGTCCGAACAATCATCACTTTGTAATAAAGGTAAAGTACAAAGGAAATAACGATAAGGATAGGGAAAATAATCACGTGGTATCGACTCCTGCAGTAAATTTTTTTCTATCTTATTGTAGCTTGTTTTCATATAAATGGCTACCTGTACATCTAAATCTATGGTTTAATGAAGGAACAATGAGTAAAAAAGGAAGGGTTTTGTTATGTGCATCGAATCAATTGCTCAATCCATTAAAGACTATTCAACTATAATTATTCATCGTCATGTTCGTCCCGATCCTGATGCTTATGGATCGCAGGCCGGACTAGCCGAAATGATAAAAGGAAGCTTCCCTGACAAACAGGTCTATATTACGGGGGAAGGAGAACCTTCTCTCGATTTCCTTTCGACAATGAACCGGATTCCAGATGAAGCCTATAAGGGAGCACTTGTTATCGTTTGCGATACGGCGAATCAGGCAAGAATTGATGATCAGCGATATGAGAAAGGAGATAAACTGATAAAAATCGATCACCATCCAGAGGTTGATTGTTATGGAGACATTCAGTGGGTGGATACAACATCAAGCTCTACGTGTGAGATGATTTATCAACTTTATCTTCAAAATAGAAATGAAGGATTTTCCATGAACAAAAAAGCAGCCCGTCTCATCTATGCAGGAATAGTCGGGGATACTGGTCGCTTTCTATTTCCCAGTACGACAGAAAAAACACTTTCTTATGCAGCGGAACTCGTTAATTTTAGCTTTGATCGTCGAGAGTTATACAACGAAATGTATAAGACACCTCTACATGTAGCTAAGTTAAAAGGGTATATTCTGCAAAATTTCACGGTCAAT
>NZ_JRNX01000637.1 GCF_000786645.1 Halobacillus sp. BBL2006 | reverse complement strand
CACTTGCTTGGAGCGGCTGGTGCAGTAGAGGCTGTCATTTCATTGAAAGCAATCAATGATGGAATTCTGCCTCCAACCATCAACTATGAAACACCAGATCCAGATTGTGATTTGGATTATGTTCCTAACGAAGCTCGTAAACAAGAAGTGAACGCAGTAATGAGTAACTCATTAGGCTTCGGTGGCCATAATGCTGCGCTAATTTTCCAGAAGTATACGGATTAAATCACGAAAACCCGATGTCAAAAAAGACATCGGGTTTTTATTATGAGCTTTCCTCTCCATTGAAGTAATCTTGTAGTGTTTCCCGGGTTTTAACTTCATCATGAGCCAGTACAAGACCGATCGGGTAATCTTTACGTTCATTCCATACATTGTCATCCGTAGGTATACGAAGGGTTTCTACCTGGTCAACTGGATTCAGTAGGTAGTCTTTTCCAAGTTGAAGAATCTTACCGCTTCCCATATTCGTATCAATGTATGGCTGAAGAGTGCCGATTAATCTAGGTGCTTTCAATACACCGCTGAAAGAAATCATTTTTTCCTTTAATAAATTCATCACTTCTTGTTGGCGTTCTACCCTGCCGTAATCTCCTTGACTATCACTTCTGAAGCGAACATAGCCAAGCAGTTCTTCCCCACTCAATCTCTGTTCTCCTGCTTGTAAATCTATATGAGTGCCTCCACCAGCGGATTTGTAATACATATCCTTTTTGACATCCACATCAAGTCCTTTTGGAGCAATTGTATCGACCACTTGTGTGAACCCTTCAAAGTCGACGATAGAATAGTATTCAAGATCGATTCCGAAATTCTCTGAAATCGTTTGTCGTAACAATTCAGGACCTCCGATGGCGAAAGCTGCGTTAATTTTGTTATATCCGTGCTCTGGGATGTTCACATAAGTATCTCGCATGAGTGAGGCAACTTTGGCCGTCTCGGCTTTTGTATCGTATTGGGCAATCATGATTGTATCAGTGCGGGGTACTTCAGTATCTCTCTGATCGATACCAAGGAGCAGAACATTTACTTTATGATCGTTGTTGTCTACTCCTTTAAAAGATTCCTTGTATTTGCTTTTCGTAACTTCTATCGTCTGGTTTTCTTCAGCATCTGCATTAGAACTTCCTAAAGCTTTCTGCTTGCCTGAAATATATTCAAAGGCGGAATAACCTAGAGTAATTAGAATGGCCAGGGCAAAAAGTCCAAGTGTGAGTTTAAGCCTTCGCTTTTTTCGACGCTGCTTTCGCAGGCGGCGTGATTTCGACAAGTCGATCATCCTTTCGTTATATCTCTCTCTGTTCATTAATTTACCTGTAAATGGCAGGTAAGTAAAGAGCAAGAACAATTGGAATCTTACGCATGAGAGGAGGTTGTCCCTCATAAGATAGCAATAGGAGGACAGGCCGGAGGGATGACTGATGTTGTATTGGATGTTGTTTTTGACAGGCTTCGGACTTGCTGTAGCTGGCGGAACTGTAACCATCACATATTTGAACCTTGTTCCTGCAGGGCTGAGCTGGTGGGAGTTTTTCGTTTTGATCCGAACCAGGTATGAGTGCTATCTGTTCCCGATTGGAATTATCCTTATTTTTGCCTCGATTACGCTAATGAAAGATTAGTTTAGTAAATAATGGTTCTAAAGAATAAAAAAGCCAGTATTGGTCATAATGTAACCTAAAGAGATCAGTGAATGAAAGTGAGGGGCCAAGATGCTATACATGCATGATCTATGGGTGAACTGGTTTGAAGGAGAAGAGAACGGGTACAACGTTTGCAGGTTTCATGAATGGCGTAAAGAAGATGGGATTGAATTAATCGATCAGATTCCGCTGTTGCTTATTACGGACGAATTATTTGATTTTATCGAAAATGATCTTCAAGATTTACCTTTATCCCTATTGCAGGATATCCATCGAAAAACGTATATGAAAAAAAACCAAGAGAGACATACAGTTGATTATGCTGCGGTCGTGACAAACGGAAAAGATGTCATTGTTTTTGATACATTGGGGTACACGTTACCGGTCAAAAAGAGTCGTCTGATTCCTCGCCAGGAGCGGTTAGTTTTTGAAATGGTTCAGGGTAAGACTCCAGAAAACTATATAATAGAAGAAAGCATTCTCAAAGAACATCATATCCTCTCACTCGATCCTGTCAAGATGTCAGGTCTGACAAGGCGAGAGCGTCAATTAAAGCAGCTGCTGATGATGGCCTTGGATCAATTGAAAAACTCCGACCATCCAGAGGAAATCAGGTACTGGCTTACGGAATGGGATCCGTGTCAGTATTCTCATATCAAACAATTATCCAATGAAGAAGCTTGGGAGCGTCTTTATGAAGGAACATGTAATGGGTGGACGCCTTTGCATGAGGAGTTATGTGGAAAAATCATTAAAGGTCAGCCTTTCTTTGAAACTATATGGCAAGGTGAGAACCAGCATCGATCACACCATTTAAATAGCCAGAATTGAGGATTTGAAATCCCAATTCTGGCTTTTGTTTGTGTTCGAGCGTTTATTTCTTTTTCTTCACACGACCCAGTCCCATAGCTTTTTTGGCTTTTCGAAGCATTTTATTCGCTTCAATAGAGGCTTGATCGGCACCTTGATCAAGGATCTCATCCAATTCTTCAGAGTTGATTAACTCCTCATACCTTTCCTGAATTGGTTTTAACGTTTCGATAACAGCTTCAGCTACGTCCTGTTTGAATTCTCCGTAGCCTTTTCCTTCATATTTCTTCTCTAAATCTTCAATAGATGTGCCCGCGCAGATCGAATAGATTGTCAGAAGGTTGGCGACCCCGGGTTTATTTTCTTTGTCGTATTTAACTAAACCATCTGAATCTGTGACAGCACTTTTGATCTTCTTAAGTATTTTCTTTTCATCATCCAACATAGAAATAAACGCTTTCTGATTGGTATCAGATTTACTCATTTTCTTCGTTGGTTCTTGGAGAGACATGATTCTTGCCCCGACTTTAGGAATGCTGACTTCAGGTACAGTGAAAATGTCATTGTATTTATTATTGAAACGCTGCGCTAAATTACGTGTCAGTTCCAGGTGTTGTTTTTGATCATCTCCAACTGGAACGATATCTGTTTTATAGAGCAGGATATCGGAAGCCATCAGTGGAGGATAAGTAAGCAATCCTGAAGTTACGCCTTCCTTACCACCTGCGGATTTATCTTTGAATTGCGTCATGCGCTCAAGCTCTCCGATATAACTGACACATTGTAACATCCATCCAAGCTGCGTATGCGCAGGGACTTCAGACTGAATGAATAGGATTGATTTGTCTGGGTCGATTCCAGAAGCCAAGTAAAGAGCTGCTAGTGACTTAATGTTATCTCTCAG
>NZ_JRNX01000636.1 GCF_000786645.1 Halobacillus sp. BBL2006 | reverse complement strand
AATATTACCTTTTGTCATTTAAAATGGCACCGACAATATTTGCATGAGCGAGGTCCAAGATGCTCTTCGCTTCAGCAGCTTTCTGTAAATCGGTTTTTCCTTTGTTCACAATCAACACCACGCCATCACAGTGATGAGCAAGCACTCTTGTTTCCGTTGATTGAAGAACGGAGGGCGAATCAACTAACACAATATCGTAGGTGCCTCTAACCTCTTTTAATAACTCAATCATTTTATCATCACTGATAACTTCTGATGGGTTCATCTTACTAGATCCGCTAGTGAGGACATCGAGGTTTCCTATACCAGTTTTAAATACAGCTTGATTGAAAGTTGTTTGACCTGCAATGATGTTATTTAACCCTATTTCATTTGCCGTTTTAAAGATTGTATGTTGATATGGACTTCGCAAATTAGCATCAATAAGCAGAATCTTATCTCTTAAGAAAGCCATAGATACTGCTAAATTAGCTACAGTTGTCGAAGTCCCTTCTTGCTTATTTGGTGAGGTAAGCAGAAAGTTATGACTGTTACGATTATCCGTTAAAAACTTTATGTTCGTTCGTATGGTTCTAAACTGTTCAGATATGATGGAATCAGGATTCGAATAAGTAATTAAATTTCGTTTCTTTTTAGCCTGTCTGATTTTGTTTAAAACCAATTCTCTCCCCCCTCGCCTCTACATGAGATGATTGTTTCTTCTTTTTCTTAGTAATTGTATTTCTTCTATTCATAGCTGAAACAGATCCGATGACAGGTACATCTAAGTAATCTTCAATGTCATGTCGATTACGAATCGTGCCGTCTAGTGTATCTAACAGGAATACAATACCAATTCCAACAACAAATCCAAATACAGCCGCTGCGACAAGGTTTCGACTTTGGTTTTCATTTATTGGAAAAGGATTCAATTTTGCCTCTGATAATAGCTGAACTTCCTTAAAAGATAAAATATCAACAATTTTCTTTTTGTAAACATTAGCGGTTGTATTAGCAATTTCCACAGCTCGTTCAGGATCCGTATCAGTTACAGAAATTAAGACTACTTGAGACTCCTCAAGTCTGGTTACAGATATTTTTGTGGCAAGCGCTTCATCAGACAATTTAAGATTTAGGTCATTTTTCACTTCATCCATAATAATGGGATCTTTAATCATTACCATTAGGGTATTCATATCTTCGTCTTCAGTTTCGAGAATAATTCTTGTAGATGTTTGATACAGTAATGTATTGTTTAAATGATTATATAGCACCCCTCCTGCTGTGGTGACGATCATGAGAACAACAATGATCCACGCTCTTCTTTTTATAACATCAAAATATTCTTTTAAATTTATATCATTGCTTCTGCCGTCATCAATAAAGTTCTTTTGTCTCTTACTATTCATAAAAAGAACCACCTTTTAATTTAATTCGCTTATTCTATATAACGAACAAAAATTTATAAAAAAATTCTCCTTTATATACGTGATTCAGTATATTCATTAGTTAATTATACTTTAGTTCTTTATTAAGAACTTGTCAACCTAGTTTTTCCAAATTTCGATACATTAATCGCAAACCAAGATGTACCAGTGTTAATTATTTTCCAAAATACCTTTTTAAATTATAAAGACAACTGAGTGGATTACCATATGAGTTTTCCATTGGATATCACCTTCTTTTCAAGAGAGTTCTATATATCAGACATTTAAACCTTGATAATTCTTTATTAAGAACACAAGAATATCATATGGCTTTATTCCTTTGATGTCAATAGCTTCTCTATCCGAATATTGTTCTTTTTATTTT
>NZ_JRNX01000635.1 GCF_000786645.1 Halobacillus sp. BBL2006 | reverse complement strand
ATACCCGAGCTCAGCTTTGAAGTGAGTCCGGTCCCCGACGATATGAAAGCTCATCGGGACTTGGTGCAGATTGACGTTATCGAGGGTCATCCCTCCCTGCAAGGTCAAGCGTAAATCTCCTTCTTTGATTTGTAAAAGGGAATGCGAGGAAGCGTCGTATTGATACGCTCCGTTAGGAATCCCCTCCACATTATAAAAGCATCCATAAATCGAGACACGTGGAAGTTGCCCCTTTGTTTTATCTAAATCATTATCGAAGGAAAACGAATCAACCGCTTGCTTAAGCAGCGAAGCGAGCTGCACCAATTCAACTCTTTTCGAAATAAAGTCCATTTCCGGAGAATACCGATTTCGGCAATTTAGAGCGAAATTATCGTTTTCGTTTTTTACTTCAGGCAATACATATACAGGTTTGCCGACATTTTCCTCCTTCCTATCTTCTAAGTGATGGAACAAGACTGTAGAGTCAAACTTCGCCGCTTGATTCACTCGTAAGATTTCTGGAAAAGAAAGCACGTTTTTCGAGCGTTGATAGTGTACGGTTTTGATATACGGTATTTCTTTGCACAACTCTAAAGCCGATATTTCCTTAACTTTAGCCTCATGAGCGGGGAATGTTTTACAATCTGATAGCGGGATGACCGCATACGTATTTTCCTCTTGATCGTCTAGCCCAAGCAAGTGGTTGAGGGCTTGATCGAGAAATTGAAAATGCACTTTTGATGAAAAACGAAAACGTCTGTTAACTTCCAGCAGCTGACCAATGACAGCGCCCGCATCGAGCCCTTGAAGTCGGTAGGAAAAGTTGTTGTATTTAAAAAAGTTCTTCCAAAACATCGTCGTAAGGAGGACCGCCCCAAAACAGTCCGACATTGCAGAAGGATTTCCAAGAGCATCGCTTATATAAATATCAAAATCACCTTCGCGCAGTAAGAGCAGACGATGATGAGCGACATCATAATGATAAAGCCCGTGTGGCAGATCTCCTAGTTTAAGATAGATATACAGTTCATTGGGATAAAGGGCACCGCCGGAAGGGGAAAAACGCCGGAAGGATTGAATGATTTCAAACGACTCTCCATCCATAGGCGAGGGGAGAGCGGTTTGACTAAACTGAGATAACCCGAATACGTACCAAAGAAAATGGCTAATGGTCTTTCGATTAGGTTCTGGGCTAAACGACGGGTCTTGAAAAGAAAGCGGAATGTCGGCGTCCAGGGGGAACCCTGGCAAGTTGCGGTACACTTTGTATGGAAGAGGAGCATCATCCCAATCGACTTCCCAATTATCCGGGGTCACTAGCTCACTTTGAAAATGTAAATGATGCAAAAACACATCAATATCCATCACAACCCTCCTTTTGACTTTGGTTTGATATTTTCTTGTTCCATTAAAGCTCCCGATTGTTGAAGACTCAGTTTTGAGATAATTGGGTCCGTTTTGTGTAAAAAGTGAGGGAGGGAAAGGAAAACAGCTCGCTTTC
>NZ_JRNX01000634.1 GCF_000786645.1 Halobacillus sp. BBL2006 | reverse complement strand
AGAAAAAAGAAAAAAAGCTTTATTTTACGGTTTATTTGGAGCATTTATACTTCGGTTTGGGTCATTATTTATTATTTCCTTCCTCGTGGATGTCTGGCAGGTCCAAGCGATTGGTGCAGCTTACTTGTTATTCATCTCCGGAAAACACTTATTCGATAAGTGGAAATCCCGAGGGGAAAACGATGAAGAAGAAGAGGAAGAATCCGCGGACCAGGAACGAGGCAAAGGGTTCTGGGCTACTGTTTTAAAAGTCGAACTTGCTGACCTTGCTTTCGCGGTTGACTCGATCCTTGCCGCCGTGGCTCTAGCCGTTGCTTTACCAGATACAGGACTTCCCGAAGTTGGAAGCCTTGATGGAGGTAAGTTTGCTGTCATTCTCGCTGGAGGGATGATTGGTATTATTATCATGCGCTTTGCAGCGAACGTCTTCGTCAAGCTTTTACATTCAAGACCCGGTTTAGAGATAGCTGCGTTCGTTATCGTTGGCTGGGTTGGTGTGAAGCTTGTGGTTTCTACATTAGCTCACCCGAACATTCAGATTCTAGATGAACATTTCGCTCATTCTGCTTTATGGAAAATCATTTTTTATGCTGTACTTGTCATCATCGCAGCTTTAGGTTGGTTCTTGTCACCTAAAAAAGACCCAGAGGAACAAGAAGAAGACTGATTAGGAAAACCGCAGGAGAACCTCTTGCGGTTTTTTCTATAGATAAGTTTTCCCTTTTCGCTCCCAGAGGTTAAAATGAAGGGAGATAGAATATGCGAAGGAGGGGAAGGTCATGGGAAAAGCTACGCAGCATCCGTCCGATCAATTTCACTACATAAAAAATCGGATACAAATGCTTAATCGGGTTGTTTCTACTATGGATGCCGATGATGTGGACAAAGAGGATTTCAACAGAGTGCTTGATATGATTCAGCAGTTGCAGATAAAAATGGAACGATTTAAGAAAGACTGGGATTCTAAGTGACGAATCGACGCTATATTTTTTTAGCGTTGTGGGCAGCGTTTGTGCTCTATGCATGGCAGATAGCTCCAACTGGGGATCAGGGGTATCTTCAACAGCTTATGACAATGGAAGATCCTGATCCTTTGTTATTGATGTTGTTTAGTTTGCTTGGTATTTATCCGGCTGTGTTTGCGATTCTTATCTTGAGTCACGATAAGAGTCGTTTTCCTGCATGGCCATTTGTGGTGGGTTCATTCATGCTTGGGGCCTTTGCCTTGTTGCCTTACTTTTTCTTATCAAACACTAAGAATTACCGTTCTAACCGAACGCCCGCCTGGTTGCAGAAATTTCTTGAATTTACATCCATACATATGCTGCTTTTATTAGGTTCTTTAGTTCTCATTTTCCATGGATTTCTAAATGGTGACTTTTCGCTTTATTGGCAAGCCTTTGAGACCTCCCAATTTGTTCATGTAATGACCATTGATTTTTTCGTTTTGACCGGGTTGAGCATGTATGTGATTGGTTGGGAGCAAGAAAAACATGGAGGAAAGCGGTATTGGTCATTGATCGGAATGGTGCCGATTATAGGTGTGTTGCTATATATTATCTTGACTAGAAAGAAGAGAGTGGTTTGATGGAATGGATACGGATGCCACAGGAAGATGCGGAAATGATTGCAACGTGGAAATATCCAGAGCCTTACAGCTTCTATGATATGACTGCTGATGAAGAAGATTATGAAGAATTTATTCATCCTGAAAAAAGAAGTGAGCATACTTACAGCGTTTATGAGGACGGAAAGCTAATTGGCTTTTTCACGATCATACCCACAGATTCTCTCACGGTTGATCTTGGCCTTGGCCTGCGCCCCGATTTGACTGGGAAAGGGTATGGGAGACGCTTCTTAGAGGAAGGTATAGAATTCGCTAAGTTTCATTACAGCACTGAAAAGTTTACCCTATCTGTCGCTGCTTTCAACAAGCGGGCAATCGAAGTGTATCGACGGGTCGGATTTCGCAAAATTAAGGTGTTCATGCAGTCAACAAATGGAAGCGAGTATGAATTTGTAAAAATGGTAATGCCTTGATTAATCATCCTTATCCTAAGCATGTGACTTCAATTTCCAGAGAGGAATCATTAAAATAGGGGATAAGTCATTAGATAGAAAAGGAGCGGTGTTTATGGCACTACATCATTTCCACTTGAAAGCAGATTGGCCCGGAGGACGCAATGAGGTGGGCTATATTGAATCTGATAAATTGAAGACCGAGATTTCTATTCCAAAAGAAATGGACGGTCCGGATATTGGCACAAATCCTGACGAAATGCTGCTTGGCGCTGCAGCAACCTGCTATATTATAAGTTTGGCAGCTATGGTCGAACGCGCAGGCTTACCGCTTAAAGAAATGGAGATGGACTCAGAAGGAATTGTGGATGTTACTGATGGTGTCTTCACCTATAAGAAAATCATTCATAAACCTAGAGTCGTTCTTACGAATGATGCGAGTGAAAAAGACTTGAAAAAATTGAATCAACTCGTAGAAAAAGCAGAGAAAAGCTGTATGATCTCGAAAGCGATTCAAGGTAATGTAGAACTTGAATTGCAAGCTGATACCAAAATTGAAGGTTAATACCTCGATGACCCTTGCGAAAAGGGTCTTTTTTATCGGTTTATTATCAACCTCACTAATGACTATATCCCTTCAAGGGAAGCTCCGTATTCCATAAGACTCAGTTTCGAGACTTTTATGTGCGAGGATGGTGGCGGGGAAAACGCCTCCCTTTCCGC
>NZ_JRNX01000633.1 GCF_000786645.1 Halobacillus sp. BBL2006 | reverse complement strand
ACTATTTTCATTTTAAATCTGACGGAAGAGGCCCCGTTTCTAACGATCATGTTTGAAAGTGTCTCTGCTTTTGGAACAGTAGGGTTATCCATGGGGTTAACCGGTAGTTTGACACTAATCGGGAAAATAACGATTATTCTTACCATGCTTATTGGTAAACTTGGTCCTTTAACCTTTGCCTTTGCGTTTGCAAAACAAACTCCAGATCCTGTGAAGTATCCTAGTGAAGAAATTCTTACTGGATAAAAGTCCGTGAACACGGGCTTTTTTTATTTTAGGTAAATTTGAAGCTCAACAAATTCTTTACAATAATTTTTGTAGTTTATTGTTGACAATGAAAATGAGCGGGAGTAGAATCATCTCATCAGCAAGACCAAATTAAATAAAATCATTCTATGAATCGCTTAATTCTAGATCCTAGAAGCGGGGGACCCAATCAAGATGTGGCTCAGCCACTAGGGGTGAATCCATAATTTATGGTAGGGTGACTCTTTCCACCCGAATCCGACAGCTAACCTCGTCAGCGTTTAAAGAGAAGAATGTCTAATGCTTATTAAAGTATGCACTTTTTTAGTCATACTGTGAAAAGAGCCATGAGACGTTTAACTTCTCATGGCTCTTTTTTGATTCTTTAAAGGGGGTGGTTAGACAGAAGCATTCCAAGAGCGATTACAGATATTGCAAAGAAATACCGTGTAACTCAAATTGTAATGGGACAATCGGCAAGGAGTCGCTGGGAAGAGATTACCAAAGGCTCAATTGTAAATAATATTATGCGTTATACAGACGGAATTGATATTCATATTGTGGCAGAGAACCCTAATTCCTAAATCGGAATTTTAAAAGGATTGTTAGTAAAGGGATTTCTGAGCAATCATCTCTTAATTAAGTCTTCATGTATCAGGGCGATTATCTAGTAAAAGGTGATCGCTCTTTTCTTGGATATACATAACTAGTGGCTTGGACAAAAATAGGGGCTGGGACATAATTAAAAGCATCCAATCTAAAGACGAACTACTAAGGGTAGGGAAATTTAGAAGTAATGGATTGCTCTGAATGACCGCTTTGGAAATACACTCCGCTTTTCGCGGGTGGCTGGTGAGCTCCTCGTGGCTGCTCAGAGGCCACAGAACTAACTTAATTTCAAAATTTACTGACGGAGCATCCATATACGGATACTAAAAAGGTAGAAGACACCTAAATGTAGTAGGTGAACTTCT
>NZ_JRNX01000632.1 GCF_000786645.1 Halobacillus sp. BBL2006 | reverse complement strand
ATGCAGTCCGTAGTTATGGACAATGTGGTTCATCACTCACCATCTCCTTTATAGTTTTCAAAATACTGGGCCATCGATTGGCGGATTTCTGTTTGGATTTGATGGAGCAGAGTGGTTTCGTCGATTTCCGGGTCTTGTTTTTTATAAAATTCTATTCGCTGGGGGAGTTGTTTTCTAACATCAGCAATCATATGCTGTTTATGTTCATCACTAATCGGGACATCATGGTCCCGTACATACTGATTCATCCATGGAGGGATGTCTTTTGTCATATAATCTTGTAAGGAATGGAGAATAGGATCTTGGGGAGGAGTGCCTTGATTACCATAAAGCTCTCCAAGTTCAGAAACATCAGAGCCATTGGGTGTTAGTCCGATTTGAAGGGTGCCTTCAAGTGTTTCGATTTTTAGCTGATCGAAGTGATATTCGATTCTTTCAATCACGGTGGTAGGCTTTTCGTTAGCGTTCATTTCCTCGATTTTCTTCTGCAGCTGGTCGATCATTTGCTTTTGTTGTTCCATTTGCTGCATCATCTGCTGGATCCAGTTCTGCCAATAATAGTAATTATTCAACTCGGCTCACCCCCTTCACTTCATTTCTATGCACAAGAAAAAAAGTCTATGATATGGAAAGGGGGACAAGAGGGCCTGCTTCCGCTTCCGGTAGGGAGACTGTGCCTTCTAGTGGTTGTGGTAATGGAGCAGGTTCGGTGTAGCCGCCTGTATTGTATAAGTCCGCTTTAGCTTGAATGACTCCGGAACTTCCGATTTGTACGACAGAGGAGTTGGCCACAGATCCAATTCTCAATACATGGATGCAGATGGATTGATGAACCGTAATATTCATGTTTATCCCCCTTAAGCATTGTTCATGAGCGTCTGATCAATTGTGTCTGAATCATTGACATTCGTATTGGAGTTATTGACGTTGATTCTGATCCCGTTACCTGTGTTGAATGATCCGCCTCCAGCAAAGGTTTTTGCCCATGCTTGCGGAGCCATATTGTAAACATCGCCAATGTTAAAAACGCTCGATGTAGATAACGATATTACTTGAACGGCTCCGACTTTCGCTGGCATAAGAAAAACTCCTTTCTTCATTTTATGAAACGCAATTGTCTTCATTACGTATTAAAAGTAAAATAGAACTATAGGGGGAATATAAATGAAATCATCAGCTTCACCATTAAGTGAATCGGAGCGGTTAAGCTGGATTGATGCGGCCCGTGGACTAGCCATTCTAGGCATATTCATGGTCAATGTTCCAGCATTTAATGCTCCTTATTTTTTATATGGAGGAGCTGAAGAATATTGGCCCTCTCCACTAAGCCATACAGTTCAAGCAATCATTGATATTTTCTTTCAAGCCAGCTTTTATACATTGTTTTCTTTTATGTTTGGCTTTGGAATGCAGATGATGAAAGAACGCTTGGATGAGAAAAATATAGATTACCGTCCGGTCATTTTTAGAAGATTATTGATCCTAATCGGTTTTGGTTTAATCCATGCGTTCTTAATCTGGCACGGAGATATATTATTATCCTATGGGGTACTTGGGATGGTGTTATTTGTCTTTTTTAACGCGTCTAAGGGAACACTTTTGACGATGGCCTATGCAATGCTTGCATTCTTAGTCTTTCCATATACTTTCGCGCTCTATATGTTCAGGGACCAATTGCAAGGCATCGTTGATCGCCCATTGATACAGGAGGCTATCGCTAATTACGGTCAGGGCACCTTGCTCGAAATATGGCAGCAAAACGCGAATGATTGGTATTACGCAAATCAGCCAGGTAACCTTTATTTCCTTATTTTAAGCCTCGTTCCTATGTTTTTACTGGGGCTCTATGTTTGTAAAAAACGCTGGCTTCATGAACCTGAGAAGCATTTGTCCTCGATAAAAAGAGTATGGGTTATGACAGGGGCACTTTTCTTAGTCTTTAAAGTGGGTCCTTATTTGTTTGGAAATCCAGAATGGTTCCAGCTCATGCAGGATGGCATCGGTGGATCAGCATCAGCGATTTTTTACGTTCTATCTATTACTTTATTGTTCCGGACAGAATTTGGTTCCCGTTTGGTACATCCATTGACGTGGGTAGGGAGGATGTCCTTATCCAATTACATTTTTCAATCCTTGTTCAGTTTTGTCCTTTTCTATTCCGTAGGTTTCGGTTTATATGCTCAAGTTCCACCTGTTTGGAGTATGATCATCGTGATTGTCGTCTTCGCTTTACAAGTGTTGGCAAGTAAGGCCTGGTTGGCGAGGTATCGATACGGACCGCTTGAGTGGGTATGGCGATCGCTGACATACCGGAAGAAACAGCCTTTAAAACGAACACAAACTGCAGTTTCATAACAGAGGGGGTCAGCGAAATGAATCGTGACCAAATCGTAAAAGAAAGCAAAAAATGGGTGGAAGCCCATATTATTTCTGAATCTCAGCGAACACAATTGATTGAACAATATCCGAAGAAGCAAAATAAACCGGTATTGCTTACGTTCGCTGCCATTTTCATCGGTTTAGGCTTTCTGACTTTCATCGCTTCCAATTGGTCAGAGATGCACGATTTATTCCGTATGGGGATTATTGTTGCAGCCCTTCTCTTTTTTTATATAGGAGGAGAGCATGTTTACCGGAAACGTTCTGTTCGTCTTGGGATCAGTTTGCTATTGATTGCTCTTATCATATTCGGTGCTGGAATTTTCTTGACGGGCCAGATGTATCACTACACCTCGTTTAGTGCCTTTCCTTTTCTCGTATGGTCGATAGCTGGGTTCAGTTTATATCTTTTATTTAAAGATTGGACGTTTTTTATTGCAACAGTCATAATCACAACCGTTGGCCAAGTGTATAGTGGAATGGTTTATCAAGATTATCACTTGTGGATAGGGGTCCTTTTTCTATTCGGGCTTGGCTGGGTAGTTTATACGAAGAAGGTGATGATAGCTTCACTTATCTTTGCCGTCGGTTACGTCATCCATGCCCTGGTGCTCGTGTTCAGCGGAGGATTCCCTTACTATTGGCTGATCGTGCTGTTTTTAGCGCTGTATTTAGTTGATGACCTTGTGGTTAAAAAAGGTCAGATCCGAATTTTTAAATCTGCGGCTATTGTGTCGATGCTCACACTGAATATTTTTCAAGTCTTTTTTCTGGGATACGATTACTGGTTTGATCAAAACGAATCATCCTTTTATTTTTTCATCGTGTGGGCAGTGTTATTTGTTTTTGCAGTCATTCGTTCAGCGATAAGCACGACAAACTATTATTGGATTGACCTGATTTTGTTCGTACCTGTGTTTAGATTCGGATTTGGCGACGTGTTGTCTCTGGTCTTGCTGTTCGGGTACGCTCTCTTGTGGCTGATTTCAGGTTACCAGCAGGAAGTCGTACGCTGGGTGAATAAAGGTACTGTCGCGTTATTGGTTACGACATTACTCGCTTATTTTCAATTGGCATGGGATTTCATGGACCGGTCTTTGTTTTTCTTTCTCGGAGGGCTTTTGCTTTTCGCTTTGAGCTTTTTCCTTGAAAGGAAACGAAGAAAGTTTCATAAAGGAGGAGAAGCATCATGAAGCGGTGGATCTTTTATCTCGTAGTCATTTTGCAAATTCTCTTTCTCGTGTTAATGTCGATTTCTTTTTATGCGATGGACGCGGTAGGGGAAACGATCAAACTAAGAACGGCCCCTGCTGACCCCCGTGATCCGTTTTACGGCGACTATGTGACACTGGCTTATGAAATTGAACAAATTCCTGAAGATAAATGGGCTGTTGAAAAGGAATTAGAGCGAGGCGATCGGGTATTTTTGTTGTTGGAGGCAAGGGATGAAGGAATTTATGAGCTTGTGGAAGCATCAAAGCTGTGGAAGGAAGCGAAAAATGACCAAATCGTCCTGCGTGCAAGATATCAGTGGCATGATGAAATCAATGGTACGTACCAGGTCGATATCGGACTAAACCGTTATTATATCGCTGAGAACACAGGGGCTATGTACGAACAAACCATGGGAAATTCAATTGTTGAAATTGTCATTGCTCCTTGGGGTCATAAGAAGATTGCGTCGTTAGAAGAGGATAATGAATAAATAAAGAACAGGCAGGGACATAAGTAAAGTAGCGGTAGAAAAGGCTAACATTGAAAACTTGTATGAAATCAACGCAAATTCTTAACGTAGACAAAACACGGAGACTCCTACGGGAACAGCGCGAGTGAAGATCCCGCAGGAAAGCGTTCTTTGCTTTCC
>NZ_JRNX01000631.1 GCF_000786645.1 Halobacillus sp. BBL2006 | reverse complement strand
CAAGGCGCTTGCGCTTTTGTTCTTAAATGGTGACTTAATGTTGATGCAGAGTAGCACTCCAAATGGAAAAGTACAGCAAGAAACTTCAAAGGCGAAGCATACCCGCTCTTTTTTTGAAAGGGGGCGGGGTAAAAGATCGATCAATGAAGCTTTCAAAGGTTTTGTATTTTAAGATCATGTAAAAGTAAAATATTTATTTTAAATTTGGAATGAAATGATTCAAACCTGTACACAATAATTTTTGCGGAGGTGATAATCATGGCTAAGCAACCGAAACAAAACAAAACAGCTGCTGGTACAGACAAACAACATGTAAAACAACAAAACCAACAAGCTGCTCAACAAGGTCAGCAAAACCAATATGGTGCTGAGTTTGCATCTCAAACTGATGCGCAGCAAGTGCGTGAGCAGAACCAACAATCTCAGGCTAAGAAAAAATAACCTGAATTGATGGTGTGGCTTGTCCAGGCTGTTTTATTAGCCTGTATCAATCCCCCGAATGAGAGAAGCCGTCCTATGTGGGCGGCTTCTTTTTATACATAGGTCATAGAATTCAATTGTTTTTCTTTCGTGACAATTGTCGTTATAATAAACAGAAGGCATGAAACGGAAATAAAGTGAAGGGGGGATACCATGCCCGGCCCAGAAGCAGGAAAAGGGATTGAAATTCAAAGTTTTAAGCATAATGGACAATTGCATCGCGTGTGGGACAGCACAACAGTCTTAAAAGGAACACGCCATGTTATCATAGGGGCGAATGATCGGACGACCGTTACGGAGAGTGATGGGCGGAGATGGGTTACCCGTGAACCAGCAATCTGTTATTTTCATTCAAGGCATTGGTTCAACGTCATTGGGATGTTAAGGAATGATGGGGTGTATTATTACTGCAATATCAGTTCACCTTTCATTTACGAAGAAGAATCCATCAAATACATCGATTATGATCTGGATGTGAAAGTCTATCCGGATATGACCTATAAAATCCTTGATGAAGATGAATACGAAATCCATAAAAGAAAAATGAATTATCCACATGTGCTTGATCGTATTCTATATAACAACATCGATACATTGATTAGATGGGTAAGACAGCGGAAAGGTCCTTTTTCGCCAGAATTCATCGATCAATGGTATGAACGCTATTTAACGTACAGATAAATCTTGTGGCTGCGCACTTTATTTATAAGTGCGCTTCCTTCTTGTTTACAAGTTTTTTTAAGAAAGAGGTGTTAGCATTGGACAGTATTAAACGATATTTGCGTTTTGTGCAGCCGTACAAGGGCAAAATCATCATCACGGTTCTTATAGGTGTGATCAAATTCTCCATTCCTTTGCTGATGCCGTTAATTATCAAATACGTGATTGACGACATCATTAATGGAGACATGGCTCAATCCGAAAAAATGGATCAGTTGCTGCTCCTGATGGGTGGGGCGTTTTTTGTCTTTCTCATTCTCCGTCCACCTATTGAATATGCAAGACAGTATTTAGCTCAGTGGATTGGCAGTCATATTTTATACGATATTCGGGAGAAATTATTCGATCATATTCAACGGTTGAGTTTACGTTTTTATTCAAAATCAAAGACCGGAGAGATTATTTCACGAGTGATTCATGATGTGGAGCAGACGAAAACATTTGTTATCACTGGGTTAATGAATATCTGGCTTGATATGATTACGATTGTTATAGCCATAATCATCATGCTGACGATGGATCCGTGGTTAACGCTCGTATCGATTGCTTTGTTCCCTTTTTACGGATTTGCGGTGAAATTTTTCTATGCGAGACTTCGTCGCTTGACTAGGGATCGTTCTCAGGCACTTGCACAAGTGCAAGGCCACCTGCACGAACGTGTTCAAGGAGTGCCTGTCATCCGCAGCTTCGCCCTTGAGGACCATGAACAAAAGCAGTTTGATGTACAAAATAAGAATTTCTTAGATAAGGCCATTACGCACACAAACTGGAATGCTTATACGTATTCCGTCACAAACACGATTACGGACTTGGCGCCTTTACTCGTTATAACTTTCGCTGGTTATCAAGTCATTACCGGTGCGCTTACGGTAGGTACGATGGTCGCTTTTGTCGGCTATATGGATCGGGTCTACAATCCGCTTCGCAGGCTTGTGAACTCAGCGACGGTATTGACGCAATCCATTGCTTCTATGGACCGCGTGTTTGAGTTCGTGGATGAAGAATATGACATCATCGATAAACCTGGTGCGAAAAAAATGACCAACGTTCATGGTGACGTGTCTATTGAAA
Organism: Halobacillus sp. BBL2006; assembly: GCF_000786645.1. Classification (GTDB taxonomy): domain Bacteria; phylum Bacillota; class Bacilli; order Bacillales; family Halobacillaceae; genus Halobacillus. The sequence continues at coordinate 2,150 of NZ_JRNX01000631.1, read as the reverse complement.
ATGTATCATTTAAATATGATGAGGATGAGCCGCTTGTATTGAATGATGTAAGCCTTGATGTGGAAAAAGGTGAGACAATCGCTTTTGTCGGAATGAGTGGGGGAGGAAAATCAACGCTAATCAGTTTGATTCCTCGCTTTTACGATGTCACAAGTGGCAGCATCTCAATCGATGGTACGGACATCCGTGATTTTGAAGCACGTACGGTAAGGGATAATATCGGCATGGTATTACAGGACAACATCTTGTTTAGTGAGTCGATTGCGATGAACATCCGCATGGGAAATCCTGATGCAACGGATGAAGAGATGATTGAAGCTGCTAAAGCGGCGAATGCCCATGATTTCATCATGAACTTGCCGAACGGCTACGATACGCTTGTCGGGGAACGTGGCGTCAAACTTTCTGGTGGACAGAAGCAGCGTGTCGCCATTGCCCGCGTCTTTCTGAAAAATCCTCCACTGCTGGTACTCGATGAAGCGACATCTGCGCTTGACCTGGAGAGTGAAAGCTTAATACAGGGGGCCCTAGAACGATTAGCGTCGAATCGAACGACGTTCATAGTTGCTCACAGACTTTCCACAATCACACATGCTGATCGAATCGTCCTTATTGAAAACGGTGAGATTATTGAAGTGGGGTCACATGATGAGCTGATGAGCCGTCGCGGTAACTACTATGACTTGTATCAAGTTCAGCAATTGGATGATACGAATAAAGAATATATGGAAACGTAACAAAAAGCGGCTGTTCACAATGAACAGCCGCTTTAGATTAATTATCGGTCGTTTTAATGTAATCATCCTGATGATGATTTTGATAACTTTTTAATAAACGTTTCAATTTTTCCAGCTGATAGTGGTATTCCATCAGTTGAGATGCTAAAGGCAGGAAGACTAATTTATCGGGATTGTTCCCCTCTTCATAGACGTGCATGAGACGCTCTACTAACAGAGGAATATCCGGCTCTTCGATTCTGCGAAGAGATTGCTTATGCGTGTTTTTTATTCTTCCTTTTAAGCTGAGCACCATTTTTTCATGGGCATTGATCAGCTTATCCAATTCATTGACGACAGCATCCTGAAATTCTTCGGGAATCTGTTCAATCTTATGGTCAAGGCGATAGAAAGCTTTTAATACATCAAACGATTTTTTCGTCGTGGTAATTAACTGTCGGAAAAGTACCATCTTACGGCCTTTGGAAAAACGGGTTCCTTTTAAATACGTTCGTTCTTCTGAATACAACAAATACGTGTGATCTACCCAGCGCATATCATCTTGAAGACGTGTGATTTCATATTTTAATGCAGGCTCATCTGAAAGCTGTCTTGTTGTAACACGAAGCCACTGAAGAATATCGGTGGTAGCCAGATCAATTTTCTTAAATAAACGCGTCTCATAACGCGGTGGCAGAAAGACAAGATTGACGATGAACGCTGCTAAAATCCCTAAAATCATTGATGTGAAGCGGGAAAAAGCGAAAAACATAAACGTCTGATCGGTTGAGTCCATCAACGCGATGACGGCAACGACGGCAAGTGCGATAGTATTTTCATTCATCTTCATGGTTGTCGTTAAACCGATGACGATGATAATGGCAAAGCCGACTACGAAAGGATCGTTGCCGAGAGTGAACACAGCAATGACAGCAATTACTGCACCAATGATATTTCCTTGTACTTGCTCAATAATCGACTGATAAGAACGGTAGATTGATGGTTGAATGGAAAAGACAACCGCAATTGCTGCAAGTAAAGGGGAAATGAATCCGAATATGTTTCCTATATAGAGAGCGATGCCGACAGCTAAGCCAGTCTTCATCATACGTGCGCCAAGTTTCATAACATGCATCATCCTTCAACTAAATTAAGCTCAATGAAAATAGTATAACTTATCATTTGCCTATATCGTATCAGTCTTATGGCAAATTTGGTAACTTAAAAGTTGAGGGAAAGACAAAAAAATAGACTTATGCGCTGATCGCATAAGTCTGAAGGGGATCCAGTGGAAACTGAATCCTATGAAAAGGGAAAGAAATGAAACAAAGATCATAATTCGTGGGAATTTTCAGAATTATGTGTATATAATAGCATTCAATACCAAAATTATCAATGCCCTTTCAGCAAAAAAGTCAAGAAAATATAAAAAAA
>NZ_JRNX01000630.1 GCF_000786645.1 Halobacillus sp. BBL2006 | reverse complement strand
CCGCTGCGGGGTCTTCGGACACGTGCTGTTCCCACAGGAGTCTCCGCATTCTGTCTACGCTGATGAAAATGAAGCATGTAAAAGAAGGATTTAGACCATTCCAGCGTAGGAGATACATGGAGACTTCTGCGGGAGGAAGGCATCGGTGAGACCCTGCAGTGCGCAGCACGAGGAGGCTCATCAGCCGCCCGCGAAAAGCGGAGTGTATTTACGAAGCGGTCATTCAGAGCAATCCATTACTTCTAAATTTCCATACCCTTAGTTGTTCGTCTTTAGATTGGATGCTTTTAATTGTGTCCCAGTCCCTTTCTAGATTGCGTTTGCGATTTCCATGGCCTGCTGGGTGCGTTTTTCTTTATTCGTGCTGTGATATTCCAATTGATAGACGACATTGTCTTCACTGTTATACCACTCAACATAAACGTGATCTTCGCGTTCTTGAACGCCCGCGACAGCTCCGGAGTTCAGAGGGATTTGCAACTCAGATTCTTCTAAAATGTTACCAGGGTCAAAAACACTACGAACCTTCAGACTTTCTTTTCCTTTGGATTCGTATTGAACTTCTACCATGTTGTCCTCTGAGGATGCTTCTACTGACGAAACATCAAAGGGGATTTCATCCGGAAGGCCAATTCGTTCTTGCTCTTTTTCAGAAAGAGACGCAATGGAATCTGCAAAAGTTTGCGGGTAGTTCTCTTTTAAATCCTCTAAGGCAAGGTCTTGTGACGAACATCCCACTAATAGGAATAGAAAAGCTAACCATACAATTTTTTTCAACATGTTTCACTCGCTTCCTGATGAAAACTTCCGTCCATAGTTTAGCATAAAATCAACGTTGACATAACTTGTTGGAATTTTCTAATAAAAAATTGGAACAAAACCGTTTTTAGTTCGTAAGAAAGGGAAGATAGACAATGATGACCTATTCTTCAGGCCGGGTGAGAAGATATAGAGAAAAACTTCAAGAAGGAAGGAACGGTTCGTATGGAAACCATTAAAATTCGTTCATTTCACGAAAATGACTTTGATGCCGTACAATTATTGAATGAAAAGGAAGGATGGAGCGGTCTTGTCGAACACGGTCAAGAAACCCTGTGTTCCTGGCTGAATTCTGAACCGGCCCTCATCGCGATGGATGGGGATGAAATCGTAGGTTATTTAAGAGGGTTGACCGATGGCAATGTTACGCTTTATATCTGTGAATTGCTCATTAAAGAGAGTCACAGGGGGCGTGGCATTGGAGAACACTTAATGCAAGTCGCCCATGAGTGCTATCCAAGCACTCGCGTGGAGATGCTGGCGACGAGTAGTTCCCAGGGCTATTATGAAAAAAGGGGATACCGATCTTTTTATGGTTTCAGAAAAGCCGCAGAAGAAATGTGAAAAAAGCCCGTGGCTTCAGGCCGCGGGCTTTTATAAATGATTAATTATGTGTTTGAATGAAGGCTGCTTCTTCTTCAGGAGATAAAATGCCGCTCGCTTTTCCGACAGTTCCATTTTGCAGACGCCAAATTCTGTTATGGTCCTCGTCTGCTGTGGAGAAATCTTCTGCCTTCCATTTTTCTAAAATCTCACGATAGACTTTCTCATGAGTCAATTCTGCTTGTTCCAACCCTTCCAGAAGCCACGTGACTCTTTTTGGGTGAAGCTCGTAATACCCCCATTTTTTCCTGGCTTCCACTTTTTGGTGCGACATCCAGTGGATATACTCCTGATACGTATCATCGTCCATCTCACTAGCTGCGACGGCTTGTCCAAATGGGTTTTTTCCTGCTTTCTCATACTCGTTCAGTTCCTCAAGGCTTACCGCACCGCTTCCTTCTGCTCTTTCTGCTTCTGCTTGAGCATCACTTTTAGCAGCAGCTTCTGCGGCTTCGGAGTTGAAGATTGTTTTTTGTGCGTACCAGCCAGCGACACCGGCAAGTAGAAAGATCCCCAGGATGCCGAAGCCTATTATTTTTTTCATCTCCCAAGCCCCCTGTTAATTATATTGCGACTAAAGTACCGTTTCCAATTACTACTATTGTAAACAAAAAAGAGCAGACTTGGAAGCCTGCTCTGGAAAAAATATAGGATTATTGATCGACAAAATGCGCTAATTTAGCAGCGATTGATCGGGGCATGACCTTGGAAGCGTAAGCCATTGACTGGTTGGCTGCACCTGGGATGACCACGCGTTTTCCTTTCACAAAACCGAGGAATCCAGCCTTTGCTACCTGTTTCGGAGACATTGTGCTGTTCACTAGCTTGGTATGCTCAGCCTGAGCGGTTTTGAAAAAGTTCGTGTCTGTCGCACCCGGACAAAGGGTCGAAATCGTGATGCCCGTCCCGCGCAATTCCTCTACGAGAGCTTCAGAGAAAGATAGAACATAGGCTTTTGAAGCATAATAGACAGCCATTTTTGGACCTGGCTGGAATGCAGCTGTGCTTGCTACGTTAATAACTCCTTTAGGAATATCATAGAGTGGTGCGTTTTTGATATCCTTCAAGAAGAAGTGTGTCAATTCTGTAAGTGCATTGACGTTGACTTGCAGCATTTTTTGCTGGTCAAGAAGAGGAAGTTCGTCGAATTGTCCATTTAATCCGAAGCCTGCGTTGTTGACTAACACTTCGACAGTGAGCTCTAAGTCTTTCACTTTGTTGTAAAGAACTTCTGCCGCACCCGGTTCAGATAAATCGTGAGGGATGACGGTGACAGGATGCTCTCCTAATTCTTCCTTCAGTTGAATCAGTTTGTTTTCTGAACGGGCAACGATGATCAAGTTGTAACCAGATTTTGCAAATAAATGGGCGAATTCGTAGCCGATTCCGCCTGAAGCTCCGGTAATTAGTGCCGTTGGTTTCATCACATTCTCTCCTTTGGACTTGTGGGATAATAATTACTTTCTCTTTGATTATACCCCTGGAACCCTGTGCTTCAATCTACTAGTTGGTTCAAGCGATTTCTTTTCTTTTTAAAGTGAAGGTTGCAAAGAAGAGCAATAGAATGATGGAACCGGCCGTAATGCCCGCAGCTCCCCATAAGTCATGTCCAATGTTCCCTGTGTTCACCATTTCTCTAAGATAGCCGGTCATAAGGGATGGGCTCCTTTCGATCAAGTGAGAAAAAATACGGCTCACTGTTGAGAGTGTGATCAGTGAACCCATGGTAAAGAACAACACTAGGCCAGGAGATTTTGATAATGTATTCATAAATAGGCTGATGGCTAAAACCAGAGCAATCCAGAGGCCATAGAAGCAAAAGGTGCTCCCGAAACTGGCAAAGGATACTTCACCAAATAACAGATTCACATAGTACCAGCTGGATAAAAGGCCGAGAAGAAGGGCCACAAGAACAAGAAAAACATGAGCGGCCCATTTTGCTGTGACGTAAGAAAAATAAGAAACCGGCTTTACGAGAATGAGTTCCGCTACCCCGCTTTTCCTCTCACCCGCAATGGTGCCCATGGAAATCAGCGCAATAACTAGAAGGCCAATCGTATTTAATTGGGAGATGCTCATCATGAAGATTTCACCGGAAGGGGGAGTTGGAATGTTAATCGTTGCTCCTTCCGGCAGTCCACCAGTCGCTTTTAAGATTTGCGGAAGGTAGTAGGTGGAAAGCGGATCGATGATAGAAAGTAAAATAAATACAAGTGGCACCCAAATCCATTTGAAATTTCTCCAGGATTCCAGAATCTCTTTTCTAAATAGAATCATCCATTGCATGATTGTTCACCACCTTCATGAATAAATCTTCGAGCGTCGTCTGTCCAATTTCGAATTTTTGGAGCGGCCATTTGTGTTGGCTTGCCAAAGATAAAATCTGATCACGGGCAGCTCCTGTGTCTGTTACATATAAATGAAGCGTCTGTTTTTGAAGCTCAGATCGTGTGACAAAATTAAGCGACTCGAGCTCTTTTTGATAAGTTTCCGTATCGTTTGAAAAACGAAGCGAAACTTTATCCACCTGATGCTTCGCTTTCACCTGATCAAGTGCTCCTGATTCAACGATGCTGCCTTTATGCATGAGGAGGATTTCATCGCTTGCTTCTTCTGCATCACTGAGGATATGTGTTGAATATAAGATCGTCGTTTCACGTTTGAGTTCTTCCATTAAGTTGAGTACATCTCTGCGTCCAATTGGGTCCAGTGCGGAGACAGGTTCATCAAGCATGAGCAGCTTAGGCTGGTGAATAAGGGCTTGCGCAATACCTAACCGCTGCTTCATCCCTCCGGAATATTTGCCGATGCGCCGATTTTTTGCTTCCGCTATGCCCACCCTTTCTAGAAGCTCTTCGGTATGTGTGGATGCCTCCTTTATGGAAAGGCGTGCGAGTCTACCCACATACATAAGAAATTCCTTACCAGTCATCCATGAATGAAAATGGGGGTGCTGAGGCAAATACCCGATATGTCCACGGATATCCTTGGCTTCAGAATCTTCAAATCTTACATCTCCTCTGGAGGGGGAGATCAGCCCTGCCATCATACGCAGCGTTGTTGTTTTGCCAGCTCCATTTGGACCGAGAAGGGCGACACATTTTCCTTTTTCAAGAGCAAAAGATACGTCATTGACAGCGGGATGCTGGTCGTAGATTTTGGTGAGATTTTTGACAGATATCATGCATCTTGTCTCCTTCCAAAAATGAAGTAAGCGATCGGACCGATGGTGTTGATCAATAGGATGATTAACGCCCACATCCACTTCGGACCGTTCGTAGCTTCTGCTTTTACCAGGCTGATGAGTGCCGTTATCATGAGAATCAATTGGATGACGAAAAGCGGTGCTAATATAGCAAAGTTATCTTGCACAACTTGCATCACGTTTAATGTTAACAGCATGAGGTGCACCTCCTTGAGTTTTATAAATCATGCTCTGAAAATAACTAGTTACTAAAGTTATTTCAGCAAGTGAGATTTTTAATGGTTTCCACATCAAGATTTAACAAGGTTATTTATAAACAAGGCTTATCAGTCATTTTTCATTTTCTTAAGAGAAACAGCCGTTCCATAGGCAATGATCTCCGAAGCCGCACTCGTCACACTGGAAGTTTCAAGACGTACGGCGATGATGGCATCAGCACCTTTTTCCTCTGCATGCTGCTTCATTCGACCGATCGCATGTTGTCTTGCTTCATCCATCATTTTTGTATAATCGGTAATTTCTCCACCTACTATATTTTTCAATCCAGCTAAGATATCACGGCCGATATTCTTGGACTGTACGGTACTTCCTCTTACAAACCCCTTCAATTCTATAACTTCGTACCCTGGTACATAATCAGTAGTCACTATAATCATGGTTTGCTTCCTCCTTTTTTTCGTTTCGTCTTTCACGAATTAACACAAATAAAATGACAGCCAGAAATAAATACGACGATAACAACAGAATTATGCCTGGCCATAGATAAAAGAAGATCAACACATAAGCGGTCAGCTGGCTGAATAGAGCCAGGAAGATAAGGAGCATTTTCATGATGGACGACCTTCCTTACTTGATTCTTTCCAAGCTGTTTTAAGCAAAATCCAAAAAACAATACTTGGAACCGGAAATTGAATAAGCCCGATAATTCCCCACAGCCAGGGAACCTTTCCTATTTTTCTAGCTTTAATGAATAAAATAGAACTTTGGGTGAGTAAGATGATTGCAATAAGGATGATTCCCCAAACAGGGATCTTGTCTGGTCCATAATGGTTCATTGTTTCCACGCCACCGTTCTCAAGTTTTCTTTAATAAAATATCCACCTAAGATCACCAGTGAGGTCGCTTGTATGGCCAGGAACAAGCCGGGCGCATAGAAGACGGTCGCCGCAAGTGTACTTAATAAAATGAAGGAAAGGATCCATAGCAGCACCAGTTCTACC
>NZ_JRNX01000629.1 GCF_000786645.1 Halobacillus sp. BBL2006 | reverse complement strand
ATTCAAGTTATTTTACTATTTTTTTTGGTGTAATTTAAGAAGCAATTCAACTTCTGTTTTTCCTTTGTCTAGTTTTTTAGCAATATCTTCAATTGAATGTCCTTTTCGTCCCATTTCTATTATACGGGAATGTTGAGAAGGTTCATAGACCTCTTCATCCTCCTCTACCTTTACCTTTGGAGGGGTATAGGAATCCGTTGGCAGCTCAAAAGCTTGTTTCACTTCTGGGGAATATAATGTTGAATGAGCTTCTCGATTCAAATCATGATCATTTGAACGTGATTGTCTTTGTGAAGCCTGCACTAATTCACTCATACGATTGTTCTCTTCTTTCAACTCCATTAAGTAGGAGGTGAAGAGATCTTCGATTTCGTTTGCCACTTGTTTCTGGCGTAATTCAAGTTCTTCCGCCTTTTTAACTCGATTCATTAAAGTTAATAAGCCTAGAACCAATACACCATCAATAATGAAACTAATTACTAATAAAAAACTAATCATATCCTTTCACTCACCTATTATCATCTTCTTCATTTACCTTACACATTTTAAGGTATTTATTCTTCTTTCATTAAAGCTCACATATCTTGAAGACTCAGTTTCGAGACTTTTGTTTCCGTTGCTTCGAATTGAGGAAGGAGGAGCTTGACCAGACCCCACAGGGAGTAAAACGACCGAGGAGGCTTGCCAGTTCC
>NZ_JRNX01000065.1 GCF_000786645.1 Halobacillus sp. BBL2006 | reverse complement strand
AACAAAATAAAAAGCCTTGCAGGAGGAGTATCCCCTAGCAAGACTCGTCTCTTTACATTATTCCACTCTGGCATCTATTTTTCCTAAGAAAAACCCATCCACTTCCTCAGCTTTGCCTCTCCAGTAGAATTTTTCCTCAGACGGAGTGGGCTGCGAGTCACCATTATAAACCTGGGCATCTTTAAGGTGGACAAAGCGAGTCTCACCCTGTGCAGATTCTTTTGCTGATTGACTGGCTTTCGATAGCTTTTGACTAATCTCTTGTGAAGTCTCATTGCCATCTTCAAGTGTCCGGCTGATAGATTCCAAATATTTTTGAGCGGATACAGTTGTGCCAGTCACAAGGGCTCCGTTTACATTCAAAGTGATATCCAGAGAAAAGTCATTTTGATTGGCCGCTTTTACTAAAGTCAGTAGTAAATCATCCATAGCTTCATCCCCTTTCAGAAATCATTGATCCTACTTAATCGTGTCATCTTCACTGGTCAATTCTGTTTTCACTTCCTCTTCTGTGCTTTCAGGTACCTTTTTTTCGTTCTGTTCGTTTTGATTTTGTTTCTCAAGAGAAGCAGCTGTTTCTGGAAGTGCGTCTTGAGCGTCTGAAGCTTCTTCAAGCTTAGGGACTTCCTCCTCTTTATTTTTGGATTTCTTAAATTTATCTGTCACTTGCTTCGATTTTTCTTTAGATTTGTCTTTCAAATTCTTGAATTTCTCATTAGCCTTACTTCCGGCTTTACTTGCTTTCTCTTTAAAACTGGAGGAGTCTTTTTCTTCTGACTGATCTGCATTCTGTTTTTTCTTAGGGTTGATCAGCAGTCCTGCAGCAGCTCCGACAACACCACCGATCACCGCTCTCTGCAGTTTAGTATCCTTCTTTTTGTTTTCTTCGGGCTGACTTGATGAGTGGTTCAATCCTGTTTTATTTTTCGCTTCCATAGTTAACACTCCTTAGTTTTTTATATATACTCGATTAAATCTTGTTGTTTATTTTTGTTCAATGGGTCCGGAAAGCACTTGGTTACCCTGACCCCTTTTCTCTTCGTATAAGTAACGATAGACTCTTTTTATAGACGATTGGATTGCATATTTTTCTCTAACCGCTCGATTCGTTTTTGTAATTCTTCGTTTTCTTTTTCTAATGCTTTTGTATCTTGTTCAGCAGCTTTCGAACTGAGATAAGGATCATTTTCCCACCAGTCCATACCGATCTCCTTCGCTTTATCCACAGAAGCGACAATCAGGCGGATTTTTATGGTCAAAAGTTCAACGTCTGCTAGGCCGACCCGAATGTCCCCGGCGATGACGACCCCTTTATCCAAAACAGTCTCCAACACATCTACGATACTGTTCGACTGAGTCGATTGTTCAATAGCCATGCTTCAACCTCCTTTTCACAGTAAATTCCCAAGCGGTCCGAGGTCGATATTCAAATCTTCATCGTCCAGTTCAAAAATGTCCTTAAGCTCATCCATTTTCACTTCAAGGTTCATGAGCGCAAGACCAAGCTTTTCAATTTCTTCTTCAGTCAGCGTGCCGCCATCTACTCGTCTGAGGGCGTGACGCTCGACCAGCTGCCTTAGCAATTCGATAACTGTAAGGACAAGCTGTGCCAGACCTTGCTCAGCTCCTTCTGGATCCAATTCAATACGCCCGCTTTTCGCAGGTTTTTGTTCAAGATCACTCGGTGGCATGCTCTAACGCCTCCTTTTCTTTATCCATACGTTCAGATGACAGGGATTCAGCTGCCTTCTGGTTGCTTTGAACCAGCGTTTCCACAGCCGATATTAAAATTCGCAAATCCAGATAAACTAGATCAATCCCGGCAATGGATATGACTATATCCCCTTTGATCGCTACCCCTTTGTCCAATACTGTATCTAAAATATCAATGAGGGCGATATCTTTATTTTCATATTGATCTCGATAAGACATCCGTCAGACCTCACTTTTTGAGAGATTCACAAAATGATAGGCTGGCCATGGACCGGTGATTTCAAACTTCCATCCCGCAGAAGCATGTTCTTTATTCGCTACCGTTACGTTTTCCAAAAAAGATTCTACATGTTCAATGGGGAGTAAATAAGCGCTGTTCCAGCACATTTCCTCGTCTTTTCCCGTCACATCTTTGTTCCAGACTTTTTTCACTGCGTCCTGCGCTGCGAGGTCTTTCCATTTGTCATGATAGCCTTTTGAGAAAATGTGCTGCTCTTGCTCCACTTCCTGGTCGATCAATTGATCAAGCTTTTTTCGTTCAAGATATTGTCTTCCTTTAGACATCTCAGCTATTTCAGCTTTCTTATTTTTTATAGTTAAATTGTTCTCTGCAACCTCTTCCTTCAAAAGGCTGGGATCACAATATATTTTCACATTCCATTCTTCTTTATTTTCAAGCTCGTGAAGGAGGCTTTCCCACTCATTTTCACGACTATGAATCATTTCAGATAAGCTATCTTCATTTTGAAAGATCGTACAAAATTTCATCGGTATAATCGTTGTGCGTTCTCTCAAGCTGATCAAGGCTTCATGATGATGAAACGCTTTTTCTTGCACCCAATCCATTTGTTTCGTTTTTTCTTCCAGTACTTCTTCACCATATTCCTCTTTATTGACAGGACAGACCACGGCTGCACATTCATTGAAATTGATAATGGATAAACTGTGCTGCCCATCGATTCCTTTTATGTCTGGGAAGCTGTCTGCTTCTTCGACTTGTTTTGGTATAATTCCATATAAATACAAAAGTTTACTCATCTGTATGCTGCCCCCTGCTACCGTTTCGTCAGCTCTTCCCATTGCTCCATTTCCATTCTTTTTGCCACTTCATAACGCTGGAGTAAGACTTCTTCTTGAGATTGATAGGTTTCTTCAGAAATTTCCTCAAGCTCATACATCATTTGCAGCTGGATGAGCTTCTTTTGAATATGTTCTAGATCGTACATTTCCTTATCCACTTCTTCTTTGACATGCTCGCCGACTTTAACAATCAAGTTGATCGGGGAAGTGAATAATTTATGAATCATGTCGTTTCCTCCACCTTCAGTTTAATATTGATGAAGTTATAGGCCGGCCATGGACCGGTATATTTAAAGTCAACTTTATCCTTCCAGCGCTCATGCAATTCATTTACCTTCTTATCAAAAGCTTCTTCTTTATCACGATCGATCAGGTAAGCGCCGTTCAATAGCATTTTTTCTCCCAGTGTCTCATTGGACTTAGCAGACTCTGCCAGCTTAGCAAGGGAGGCATGAACATCGCCTTCAACGTCCTGCTTCAGCATTTTGAAAAAGTCTTGCGCCATTTCCCCAAGCTTGATTCTGTCGAAATAACCGGCAGCCTCCGTTTTATTGGCAACGGTTTGTTTCTGCTTCATCACTTTTTCATTTTGTTGCACCTGGTTCTCCAACCAATCTTTTTTCCCAACTACCTTTAAGCCGATCTCAATCTTGTTCCTGACTTCAGGAAACAACTTAACGAGCTGGGGATACAAATTCTTCAGAAGAACTTCTGTATCCATCCGCGTTTGAAACACGTTTCCAAAACTGATCGGTACAACACTACTCTCACTCTCCATAACTTTGGAGATGACTTGCTGATGGGTCATTAAATTCTCTTTTTTGGGGTGATAAATTTTGATAGGTGCCTCAACGGCTACCATCGCTGCATCTTCATAATGGACCGTAAAAACCGGGCGATCTTCGCCTTCAAAATGAACGGAACCAAAGTCTTTTGCACTTTCTGCTTGAATACAACAAAAAACGTAAACTCCATTTTCCTCAGCCATCATCAGATCCTCCTAAACGTTTCTGCATACATCTAAAATCTTATTTTGTAAGTCTTCGGTATCCTCATTACATAGATTCAATGTGAAATAAGTAATGTCCAAAACCAGATTTTGAAAGTCTTCATTCTTTCCATCAACAGGGATGTCGTACTTTTCTAAAATGTCAGCGATCATAATAGACGCCCGTAAACTTAGTCCATCATGGGCTTCTTCACATAACCCGTTCACTTTTTCAGTTAAGTCTACGATTTTTTCGGCTTTAGATTCTTCCATCGACGTCCGTTCACGAACGACAGCCACTTGTGCTTCTTTATCCATCATGTGAAACGGGATCGTGATCATTCGGTCAAGTAGTGCATCCTGCGTTTCAAAGATCCCTACGTACTCTGTCGGGTTGCTCGTGAAAATAATGGAGAAATCAGGGTGGACCTTAATATGAGATTCTTTCCGCTTAGCTCCATATAAGGGCAAGAGTTTTTCTTCAATCACGGACAGAAAAAGGTTGTTCGTATCGGGACGTGATCTTGTAAATTCATCGTAGACGACGGTATAGCCATTTTTCACCGCTTCATACAATCGGCCTTCAACCCAGCTTTCAGTCACCTCTTCCTCAATTTTCCGGACTGTTCTAATAAAGTTGTCATCCGATTTCTTCCGGCTATACCCTTTATAAGCACCAATTAAATCTTCATTGGATAGATCCTCATTTCCACTGATCATCAATACCGGACGGTTACGCTTTTTTGCCACGTGCAAGGCCAGGGTAGTTTTACCAACTCCTGACGGCCCTGTATAGTGTACAGGATAGCCGGAAGACAAGTATCGAAGCGACCGTCTTATTAAACTTCGGAAAAAGGGATGGTCATACACACCTTCTTTTCCCTCCGGTACAGATTTCGTTTTGGTCAGCCTTGTCACTCTTCATTCCCCTCTCTTTCTATTCAGCTTGTTCTTCTAAATCGCTGCGGTAGCGCAAGCTTAATCTTGAGAAGCCAGTCACTTCCTGGTTGTCATCAAGAAAAACTTCATAAAGGCCGACCATTTCATCATGGGCATACTTTCGCATATAATCTTTTTCCTCAATAATTTCGACTAGTACTCTCCAGCCTTCTTCATTCTTTTTTGCGGAGATAATTTTATGTGGAGGAGCAATATTTTCTTTAAAAAAATCTGTAACTTTGTCTAGTATTTTCATAGCTTTCTCAATCACCATCCTCATAGGAATAAGAGGGTTGGATTGCCCAACCCTCTATTAATCATTAAATACTGAATTCACCGCTGCGTTCGTTGGACTGTCCAGACTGGGAAGAATCCTGTTCACCTAATCGACCGCCTAAGCCTTCTTCTTCTACCTCGTCTCTTAGTAAACCGACGGCCTCTGCATAACGTAGCCATGTATCTACACTGGCAATAACCACCCTCGCTTCAATGGTTATCAGTTCAATACCTACGACAGAGACACGCGCGAATGCATCGATAACGATCCCTTTATCCAGAATACGGTCGACGACCTCAGCAAGACTTGAACTATCTGTTGATTTTTGAATAGCCATGTTCATTCTCCTTTCAATAGTTAACTATGGTAAGTTTTAATGTCGGCCAACCCTTTTACATCCTTCGGTCCTTTAATATCTGAAGAGCTTTTAATTTGGGAAATGCTTTTGATGTCCTGTACACCCTTCACTTTTCGATTGGAATTAGCACTAACTTTTTCTTGCACCTCTTCGCCAGATTCCTTGACTGAAGCAATTTTTTCTTTCAATTTAAGCAGGTTTTCCTGCATTTTTTCTTTGGCCTCTTCAGCTTTTGCATGAACATTATCTGCATTCGCGGAAGTCTTTTCTTGAAGATAGTTTTGAAATTGATTTTGGAAATAATCCCCTGCTGCATCTTGCATTTCATCAGTGGCATGATCATGTGCTTCCTTTGGGTCATCTGCCTTCCTTACGATTTTGGAGAAGGTAGGCGCTTTACTTCTAACAACGGAAGCTACTTTTTTAACCCCCCCTTCGACTTTATCTTTGATGGATTCCTCCTCAGTGGCTGTTTCTTGATTCTCTTCTATTTGATTGGTCATTTACACCACCCTTTTCAGAGGTTATTATAGTGGCAAAACTTTTAGTGAATTTATTTACCTTACTTCCCACACACTTGAATGTAAAACCCTACATTTGTAATATGTCATTGAAAATGGTAGTTTTTTACTTGATTGTTACATGCAATTACAACCTTTCCCCTATCTAAACCATAGGAAAAGCTACCCCTTACTCCCTACAAATTACAAATATTACAAAAGGATTATTTTTGATATTATTATCAATTTTTAGACAACAAGCTGGTTCTTGGTCTATAAATACAAAAAAACATATCCTTTATTTGGAATAGGTCCCTTCTTTATGTATTATTTTCAGCTATTCGTTTTCACTATCTTCCACTTTTAAATCACACCTGCTGCTTGATTTGAGGTAGTTCTTATTTGATAAATTATCTCGAGTGTCATTACAGACTTTGAGACACTCAATGGTGCTCCTTAAACCTTCTTATCTTTCAATTCATTCATACTTCCAAGTCCTCAAACTGGGATGGTTAAGATTCCATAGATGGCTATATCTACTTATCAATCACTTATATTTAATGTAAGGTCCCTCAATTAACAATTCTAAGAAGTATTTACTTTATTGCCTCTTCTTAGTATCTGTTATATTTTTTAATGAATAGTTATAAATACTCCCCACTAAAATCATAGCCCTCAAAGAAGTTACATCAATATCTCCCTCAATTCCCAGTAAATATACAAATTACTTTTCGAGAATCATAGCATTCGGCTCTTATAGAAAGTAATTAATAGAAAAAGAGTTGTTCTACGTCAATTAAAGCTGATTTTTATCGTTTTTTGTTAAATTTAGAATAATTATGAATTTTCAAATTAATAGCACAATTTGAGATAATAGAACTGTAAACGACTAAAGGGGGAGAAAACATAATGAAAAAGTTTTACTTAATGATAACAAGTATCATTTTGGTACTTGTTCTAGCGGCATGCGGAAGCTCAGGTGATGGCGCTTCTGGAGATGGAGGGTCCGATTCTGGTGGCGATAGCGGAGAGACATATACAGTCGCTACAGATAATAACTTCGTACCTTTTGAATTTCTAAATGAAGATACAGGTAAAATGGAAGGTTTTGATATGGACCTGATTCGTGCGATTGCTGACGAAGCAGGGTTCAAAGTTGATATTGAATCCATGAAATTCGATGGAGTTGTCACTGGTATGCAATCTGAGCGTTATGATATCGGGATTGCAGGAATGACAATCACAGAAGAACGTCAAAAAACCATCGATTTCTCTGATCCATACTATGATGCTGGTCTTATGCTTGCAGTCCAGTCTGATAACGAAGAAATTAAATCAGAAGATGATCTAGCCGGTAAAAAAGTTGCGACGCGTTCCGGGACAACCAGTGAGACATACTTGAAGGATAATCATCCAGATGCGGAAGTCGTCACTTTCCCTGGCATTGTAGAAGCCTATATGGACCTTCAAGCTGGCC
>NZ_JRNX01000628.1 GCF_000786645.1 Halobacillus sp. BBL2006 | reverse complement strand
GATTTTTGAATTCGCTGATAAATTTAGCTTTTCGCTGATATAAATCGTCTTTCGCCGATAAATCAATAATTTCGCTGATAAAAACGAGACAAAACCTAAAGCGCTTTCACTAATCCGCCATCAACAACAATCGCTTGCCCTGTCAAATACGTATTGGCACCAGAAGCAAGGAAAACAATGGCTTTCGCAAATTCTTCAGGCTCCCCATACCTTCCGAGTGGAATCGACTGTTCCGCCTGCTCCTTCATTTCCTCTAAAGTCAGACCTAGCTGGGCTGCTCGCTTTTCATCCAGACTAGCTACACGGTCTGTGGCGATGCGTCCTGGTCCGACTGTGTTGATAAGAATATTATCACTGGCGAGCTCCTGAGATAGACTCTTCGAAAGACCGACGATCCCTGCGCGGAACGTGTTCGATAAAATAAGATTATCCAACGATTGCTTAATGGAAGACGAAGCGATATTCAGAATCCTACCGCTCTGTTTGGCTCTCATTGAAGGAAGTACTTCCCGAATGGCTCTCGTAAAGCTTAATAGATTCAGTTCAAACGCCTGCATCCAATCTTCGTCAGACAAATCATCAAATGTTCCTGCTTTCGGGCCACCGGCATTGTTGATCAACACATCAACCGTTCCATGAAGTTCAATCGCTTTTTGTACAAGCTGTACAATGTCATCTTTTCGAGTGACATCACATACTTGATACTCTACATATTTGTTGCCGCTCAATTCTTGAATTTCAGTCTTCGCCTTTTCAAGCTCCTCTTCGTTCCGGCTTGAAATCAGCACTTTCGCTCCTTCTTTAGCAAATTCGGAGCTGATCGCTTTTCCAAGGCCTTTACTCGAGGCGAGTACAATCACGGATTTATTTTTTAATTGAAGATCCACTTGCATACTTCCTTTCTTTTTTATATTCGGGAGGAATGAGTTTTGATGGAGATGTTTTATCAAACATTACCCAAGATTAGCGCTCCGTACACAAAGGATCCTAAAATAACAAAGCCTACCTGGATTTGTTTCCAAAATGAAGGAGACAACTCTATCCGAGCTGTCTCCTTAAAATAACCTATCCTAATTCATGTTTATTCTCTTCACACAAATAAGAAAGTACTGTATCCTTCATGGGTAGATCCACCTTCCCGTTAAGGGCATCAACCGCTATGATATCATAAGCATGGCTGGGGTCCTTTGTATATCCAATCCAATACGGGATGTAGAGAAGCCACTGATCTTTGATCTTCACATCAATTTTTTCTCTCCTTTTTTCCTTAGCGAAAAGTTCCCAGTAGATAACTTTTTTAGCTGCGTCTTTATCGAGAGACTCTTTCACCAGGGGAAGACCTTCCTCCATGACAGTAATATCATAATCAACCGGTAAAATAGCATTCATACGGCTTAAAGGCTCGATTGCGATCCGCCCTTCCATACCATCCTGTACAGCATG
>NZ_JRNX01000627.1 GCF_000786645.1 Halobacillus sp. BBL2006 | reverse complement strand
CCTAATTCTTTAATGATCTCTGTCCCAGAAGCTGGCTTATTACCAACGATTCCTCGTCCTGTTTTTTCTTTGATTTCATTCAACAGCTCTTCAGGGAAGCCATCCGGAAACGTACGGAACGGCTGATCAATGTATAAGCCCATAATCTCCCAGTGACCTGTCATCGTATCCTTTCCGTTAGAAGCTTCAACCATAGTGGTGTAATGAGCTTTAGGATGATCAGCGGCATCGATGCCTTTAATTTTACGGATGTTACTCAGTCCTAAAGACCCCATATTCGGCATATTAAGCCCACCCATGTGATCTGCTATATGTCCGAGCGTGTCGGCTCCTTTATCATCAAATTTTTCTGCATCTGGCGCTTCGCCGATTCCGACGGAGTCCATAACGATTAAAAATACACGGTTAAATTGTCTCATTAACGATCCCTCCTAATTTTTAATTTCCCAAATCTTAAAGATTTTACGCTAAACGGGGAGTTGTAGGATGTCAGACGACTAAAAATGTAAAAAAGTGTTTACGCTCGAGGATGATACGAGCGGTAAACATCTTTTAAACGTGTCTTTGTCACGTGTGTATAGATTTGTGTAGTTGATATGTCCGCGTGCCCAAGCATCTCCTGCACAGCTCTTAAATCGGCACCATTTTCAAGCAGGTGTGTTGCAAAAGAGTGTCTGAGCGTATGTGGAGTGAGATCTTTTTTTATCCCCATTTCGAGAGCAACCGCTTTCAGAATCTTCCAAAATCCTTGTCTCGTCAATCTATTCCCATGGTGATTGACAAATAACTCTTCTGTAAGTTTCTGTTTGACAAGCTCCCCGCGGCCAGTTTCCAAATAAAGTTCGACGGCCTCTTTTGCCATATCCCCCAAAGGTATAATGCGTTCCTTGGATCCTTTCCCCAGGCATCTGACAAACCCCATCGTTAAATGAAGATCACTTACCTTCAAGGAAACTAGCTCTGTAACCCGGAGACCAGTAGCGTATAACATTTCAAGCATTGCTTTATTTCTTGCAGACAACGGATCTTTCGCATGAATGTTCAACAGCCTATCCACTTCATCTGAAGACAGGACCTTAGGTAACTTCCGTTCTTTCTTCGGTGTCTCTATATGTAAACTAGGATCCTGGTTCGTAACCTTTTCACGGATTAAGAACTGATGATAGAGACGGATAGAAGAAAGTAATCTAGCTACCGTTGCAGAAGAGCGCCCTTTATCATTCAATTGGTGAAGATATTGCATAATGTGAGTCCTGCTGATTGAATCCCAGCTAGTAATACCGATATCTTTTTGAAGAAAAGCCTGGTATTGGGTCAGGTCCCGCTTGTACGATTGTATCGTGTTCGGTGATAGACCTCGCTCCACAGTTAAATAATGAAAAAAATCTTCTAAAGCATCCTGCATCGTTCACCTACTCTCCTAGACGAAAGAATATCGACAATCGATCCGTCCACTCTTGCTCAACCGGCTGGTAAACTTTGACTGCAGCCCCACCTGGAGGATCATATCGATGTTGTCTTTCATATTCTTCATGTACTAGTCTCAAAGCAAAGTAAAATACACACGTACATATTGTAAAAACTATGAGGACTTTGAGTAAATCTTTCAAATTGCGTGTCAGATTCGCCACAATCTCTCTCCTTTTACATGCTGTTTGTAAAAGGATATGCCCCAAAAGCCTGGGATTATACATCGAAATCAAGTTCGTTTTGACAACACAATTGATAGAGTTGTATGAACAACTGTCCCATCTACGATAAACGTACACGATTTCTTTATGTTTGTAAATAGAAATGAAGAGAAATGGCTTTTTATAAATGAGAATTCATAGAATCAAAATAAAAAGCCACTATGTAAAAATCATAGCGGCACACGATTCATTCTTCAGTTTGTTTAGATGAGGAAGCTGTAACTGCTTGTTTTTGACACACTCTACATATCCCGTGGAATGTTAAGCGATGATCTTTCACTTCAAATCCCCACTGATTTTCAACTTGATTTTCTACATCACCTAAAAGATCTTCATCAATTTCTTCGACAGAACCACATTCAATGCACACCAAGTGATGGTGAAAGTGTGTAGCACCTTCTTTTCTCAAATCATAACGGGAAACTCCGTCACCGAAGTTGATTTTGTCTACGACTTTTAGTTCAGTTAGCAGTTCCAGCGTACGGTAAACTGTAGCCAGACCGATTTCGGGTGCTTTCTCTTTTACGAGGAGGTAAACATCTTCTGCACTTAAATGATCTTCTTCGTTTTCCAAAAGCACTCGGACCGTAGCTTCCCTCTGTGGTGTTAGCTTGTAGCTCTGGGAATGCAACTGTTTTTTTATCTTCTCTATACGATGCTCCATTCGCTCGTCCCTCCCTCGTAATACCAACTTAATTATAATCAGAGACAGAACGAGTGTCAAATTATAATTATTATAATCTATTATTTGAAATAATTATTAATTGATAATTATTTGTATAACCAACGTAACACATATTCAAGAATCGTATTAGAAAAGAATACTTCAATAATGGAAGAAAACATCAATATTACTAACAGAACCCCAAACCACGCACTGTATCTGGTAAATGCTTTTAAAAGGGGCTGATGGACTCTTCTTATGAATAATTGCTTGCATAATGTAAGCGAAAAAATAAGAGCCAATGATCCAGCAATCAAATACGCTGGGATGATAATCAAATTTTGAGGTGCGATAGACACAGATGAAATTAACAGACCATACCAACCCATTTGATTAACGAGAAAGCCGACAGAAAAACCGATTACCAAACCTTTAATAAATAGCAATACCGTTATAATAGGCATCCCTATTATGGAAATGCCAAGGAGGAAAAGCAGCAAAAGATACTTTACATGATAAAGCATACTATCTTTCCAAAGAATCGTTCTCGGTGTTCCATCCATATCAATATTCTGCATAAAAAACTGCTTTAAATAAAAGAACAAATCTTGTTTCTGCACGAAATTCAT
>NZ_JRNX01000626.1 GCF_000786645.1 Halobacillus sp. BBL2006 | reverse complement strand
GAAAGAATTGAAAGTATCGATCTTGTACCTTGGTCTTCCGATGGCAGCCGCTTTGTCTGTCACACACGGCTTTCTGCCCCCCCACCCGGGCCCAACAGTCATTGCCGGGGAATATGGCGCAGACATCGGAAAAGTACTCGTTTACGGCATTATCATTGCTGTTCCAACGGTTATCATTGCCGGACCGGTCTTCACGAAGATTGCTAAAAAAATCGTTCCGGATTCGTTCAAGAAATCTGGAAACATCGCTTCTTTAGGCGAACAAAAATCATTCAAATTAGAAGAAACACCTGGATTCGGCATCAGTGTTTTCACAGCGATGTTGCCGGTCATTTTAATTGCCTTATCAACCATTATTACCTTGATTCAAGACACGATGGGGATTGAAGAAAATGGATTCACCCATGTCGTGAACTTAATTGGAAACGCATCTACCGCGATGCTGATCTCGATTCTCGTTGCCGTTTATACGATGGGCGTCGCACGGAACATCCCGATGAAAGACATCATGGACTCCTGCTCGACAGCTATCGCTCAAATCGGGATGATGCTGTTGATCATCGGCGGAGGCGGAGCGTTCAAACAAGTCTTGATCGACGGCGGTGTCGGCGACTATGTCGCGAAGCTGTTTGAAGGATCGACCATGTCTCCGATCCTGCTTGCCTGGCTGATCGCCGCAATCCTGCGTATTTCCCTGGGATCCGCTACCGTTGCCGCGCTGACAACCGTTGGGTTAGTCGTCCCACTACTTGGACAATCGGACGTGAACCTGGCATTGATGGTGCTTTCCACCGGTGCCGGAAGTCTGATCGCTTCCCACGTCAACGACGCTGGTTTCTGGATGTTCAAGGAGTATTTCGGCTTGAATATGAAAGAGACGTTCGCAACGTGGACGCTGCTTGAAACGCTGATCTCTGTTGTCGGTCTAGGATTTATTTTATTGATGAGTCTATTTGTTTAATAGATATGGAAAAAGTTCGTTCACCTTCTCACGGTGGACGAACTTTTTTAGCATTCTGAGCAAAAAACATCCCTTAACCCGTTCCAATTGATAGGGTGCCCGATTCATTGATAAACTGCTAGATACAGATGAACGTCCATCCTCCTTTTAACGGTAGATGGACTTTTTCATTCGACAAAATTGTGTAAGAGTTGACAAAAAACCAATCGTATATAATAATAAATATTGAATTAGAATTATTATAAACAATGATTCTTTGAAACAATCATTCTAAAAACACATCTAGGAGGATTTTTACTTATGTCTCTAATCGGAAAAGAAGTACAATCATTCCAGGCAAAAGCATTCAAACAAGGTGAGTTCGTTGACGTATCGAACGAAGATTTCAAAGGTCAGTGGAGCGTTGTCTGCTTCTACCCTGCGGATTTCTCTTTCGTATGCCCGACAGAACTGGAAGACCTTCAAAATAACTATGAAGCATTAAAAGAACTAGGTGCTGAAGTTTACTCTGTTTCTACAGATACCCACTTCGTACACAAAGGCTGGCACGACAGCTCAGAAAAAATCGGTAAAATCGAATATACAATGATCGGTGATCCATCTCAAACAATCTCCCGCAACTTCGACGTATTGAACGAAGAAGAAGGTCTAGCTGACCGCGGTACATTCGTGATCGACCCAGATGGCGTCATCCAAACCGTTGAAATTAACGCAGGCGGAATCGGCCGCGATGCAGATACACTAATCAACAAAATCAAAGCAGCTCAATACGTTCGCCAGAATCCAGGCGAAGTTTGCCCGGCGAAATGGGAAGAAGGAAACGATACCCTTACGCCAAGCCTTGATCTAGTAGGTAAAATCTAAGGAGTGTAGTTAAATGGTTCTTGATGCACAAATTAAGTCCCAATTAAACCAGTATCTAGAGCTGATGGAGGGAGACGTTGTACTGAAGGTCAGTGCAGGAGACGACGATGTTTCCAAGGAGATGATCGGTCTTACCGATGAGCTTGTCTCCATGTCCCCTCGCATTACTGTAGAAAATGCACAACTAAAACGTACACCAAGCTTCAGCGTGAACCGTCCTGGTGAGGAGACTGGCATTACGTTTGCCGGTGTTCCGCTGGGCCATGAATTCACTTCTCTCGTCCTTGCGCTCCTTCAGGTGAGCGGACGTGCACCAAAAGCAGATCAAAGCGTAATCGATCAGATTTCAAAGATCAGCGGCGAGTTTCATTTCGAAACGTATGTCAGTTTAAGCTGCCACAACTGCCCTGATGTCGTACAGGCGCTGAACTTAATGAGCGTACTGAATCCGAACATCACGCACACAATGATCGACGGTGCAGCTTTTAAAGAAGAAGCCGAAAGCAACAACGTCATGGCGGTCCCATCCGTTTACGTTAATGGCGAATTCTTTGGCGGCGGACGCATGACGCTTGAAGAAATCATCGGCGAAATCGCTGACGGACCAGATCCCGACGAATTCAACAACAAAGATCCTTACGATGTACTTGTTGTTGGCGGTGGTCCTGCCGGTGCCAGTGCGGCGATTTATGCGGCACGTAAAGGCATTCGTACAGGTATTGTGGCGGAACGCTTCGGCGGTCAGGTGCTGGATACGATGAGCATCGAGAACTTCATCAGTGTCAAACAGACGGAAGGACCGAAGTTCGTCGCCAGTTTAGAGGAGCACGTGAAGGATTACAACATTGACGTCATGAACCTTCAGCGCGTCAGCAGTATCGAGAAGAAAGACCAGTTCGAGGTTGAACTAGACAACGGCGGCGTGCTGAAAAGTAAAAGCGTCATCGTCTCCACCGGCGCCCGCTGGCGTCAGCTCGGTGTTCCCGGTGAAGAAGAATTCAAAAACAAAGGCGTAGCTTACTGCCCACACTGTGATGGTCCATTATTCGAAGGCAAAGACGTAGCCGTCATCGGCGGCGGAAATTCCGGAGTCGAAGCTGCCATCGACCTTGCCGGAATCGTGAATAACGTCACCGTCCTCGAATTCGGTTCTGAACTGAAGGCCGATGAAGTGTTGCAGAAACGCTTGAACAGCCTATCAAACGTAACGGTGCATACCAACGCCCAGACAACAGAAATCACCGGCTCCGACAACGTGGAAGGCCTTACCTATGTTGACCGTGAAACACAGGAAGAAAAGCACGTTGAACTAGACGGTGTCTTCGTCCAAATCGGTCTTGTCCCGAACACCGAATGGATGGACGACTCTGTTGAACAATCCCGTATTGGTGAAGTCGTCGTCGACAAACACAACGCGACCAACATCCCTGGTCTCTTTGCCGCCGGTGACTGTACCGACAGCCCGAACAATCAAATCATCATCTCGATGGGTGATGGTGCGAATGCTGCCCTCGGGTCATTTGATTATCTTATCCGAAATTAATCCCTATAATTGAAAAAATCCGCCCATTTGGATAGAGATGGGCGGATTTTTTTATGGATTCAACAGCTCCTCTTCTCCTTCATAGTTAACAGGGGGCTTTTTAAGACCTTAGGACATTAAATCTAATATTGATGAAATCCTATGATACCATTGGATTATATAATTGTTCGGAGGGATCGTATGCTTAAAGAATTCATTTTTGATTTTGCTAAGCAAAAAGAGGTTATCTATACATTAGGTACAAAAGCTCCTAACTACATTGTTTCATCTAATGATAATGGCGTATTTGTGGAGACCAAACAATCAAGAAAGAAATATGAAGAAGGAAAAAAGGATCAACCATATGGGTTGGTTAATAAAGATTGGTTTGGGCGAGCTTTAGAGATATTGAAAAACAACATAATTGTAGAAGCGAGTCATTTTGAAGGCTTAGGAAAAAGACATTCTTTTTTTCTGGGCTATTTGTCTTCCCTACCGTTTGTAAAAAAGATAGAAAATAACAAACTGAAAATTAAACAGTTTACAACACTAGAATTACCTGAAAGTACAATTGACCAAGCTCTTGCAATGCTTACAGAACTAATAAATGGAGAATACAATGCTTCCTCTATTAGAGAAGTATTTCAAGATGACAATACTCAAAGGTTAAAGTCTCGTTCAAGGCAAAGCCTTAGAATACTAGGTTATTTAGACGAAAACTTTGAATTACTGCACACAGATGGTTCGTTTAATCAAGTAAAGAAAAACATACTTCATGCCCCTTTTATACATATGGTTTTTGAATTATTGAAGTACATGTCCAGTTACACGTATGATCAAAAAATCCAACTCCTTATGGAAATTGCCTATCTTACTGTAGTAAGTTCGAGGGATCATACGCCTATTAAGGAGTCCGTAGCCGATTATAGAATTAAAAAAATTATGAGTTGGCTCAAGTTTGCTCAATTAATCGATGATGATGGGAATGTGATAGATATGGGGATAGAGAATGATTCTGACCAAAATTTGAATAAAAGGAATTATTGGTGGGTGAATCAAGGACAAACATTAAAAGATGAAAGAGACGGAGGCTTCTTGTGGGCACCTAAGAAAAGTAAACGTGGAACCCCACTCACTCATCACACCGATCTATTAAAGGCTCAGCCTGGCGATTGGGTGTTTGCCTATTCCCAAGGTGCCATTCATTCTATATGCGAAGTAACCAACTCCGCTGTAAGTGGTAATAAACCTTCAACATTCAACACAGATCAGTGGGAAGAGGATGGGAATCTACTTCGAGTTCACTATTACCAATTAGATTCACAGATTTTAAAAAATGATATACCAGAGGAAAGAAGAAAAAAAGA
>NZ_JRNX01000625.1 GCF_000786645.1 Halobacillus sp. BBL2006 | reverse complement strand
CGGCGGGTCTGGCGGTGATGGCTCCGATGATGCCAGCGCAGCCTCCACTGACGACAGTTCTAGCAATGATGAATCCGGTGAAAACTAAATCTAAAAAACTCCAATCTTAAAAGGTTGGAGTTTTTTTATACTTTAGGACAATTTAATTTCTATCGATATCATGTATAATGAAAAAAAAGCCATAATTTTCTACTAAATTTGTCAGGTGGTGAATGAATGAAGCACGAAAAGACCTATCATTTTGAAACGTTCGACTCTGAGCACGGTCCAGTCATAATTGAAGGACCCGTCTCATCTGAAGATATGGCTGACTACACTTTTGATGAAAAACTAACAGCGTTTCGACCATCAGAAAAACAATTTGAAGCAATTAAGAAGATTGCAGATTTTGAAGAAGGACGAATCATCATCGCGAGACATAACGAAACAATTGTCGGGTATGTAACTTACCTTCATCCTGATCCTCTAGAACGTTGGTCAGAAGGAAACATGGAAGACCTTATTGAACTTGGAGCTATTGAAGTGATTCCAAGATTCAGAGGCTATCGCATCGGCTCCCGTCTGCTGCAAGTTTCGATGATGGACGATTTTATGGAGAATTACATTATTATTTCTACAGAGTATTATTGGCATTGGGACTTGAAAGGAACAAGATTGAATATTTGGGACTACCGCAAAGTCATGGAAAAAATGATGGCTGCAGGCGGTTTAACTCCAGCACCAACGGACGATCCTGAAGTCATCTCACACCCAGCCAATTGCTTGATGGTTAAAATCGGAAAAAATGTACCACAATCCTCGGTTGAACAATTTGACCATCTTCGATTTTTAACCCGGCACCAGTACCGTCAATCAAGGAGGTAGTCATTATGTTAGTCGAAGAGGTAATGAAGACTGAAGTCATTACTTTGACACCTGAAGACACAATTGAAACCGCTCTCAAATTATTACATGAGCATCACATCCGCCATCTACCTATTGTGGACAAGGAGCGGAGAGTGATAGGAATTGTATCCGACCGTGACGTTAGAGATGCAAGTCCTTCCATATTTGAAAAAGATACGTCTCCAGAAGAATTAAGAAATCCTATAGAATCTATTATGACTTCCCCGGTCACTACCGTACATCCGTTAGATTTTGTTGAAGAAGTCGCCTCGATTTTTTATGAGCAGGAAATAGCGTGCGTTCCTGTGACGAGAAATGATATTCTCGTCGGGATCATTACGGAGAAAGACATGCTTGATACACTCATACAACTGACGGGAACCCATGTCCAAAGCTCACAGATTGAAGTGAAGGTCATCAATAAACCAGGAATCCTCCCTCAAGTCACTCAAGTTTTCGGTAAGAGGAAGGTCAATATCAGTTCAGTATTGATTTATCCATATAAACCGGATCCGAAGTATAAAATTATCGTAGTAAGAATCCAGACGATGAATCCTTTACCTACCATCGAAGACTTAAAAACTGCAGGCTACGAAGTACTTTGGCCTAAAATGCCAGGGATGCCATCATGACATGTCATGCCGGGTTCGTATTTTCAGATAAGTTTACAAGTTATCGTTTTGCAGATGATCATCCATTCAATCAAATGCGCGTCATTTTGGCAAAAGAGCTCTTGGAAGCCAGTCAGTCCTTAAATGAGAGCCATTTAATTTCACCAAGGCATGCGACAGAAGAAGAATTGGCGCTTGCCCATAGCAAAACTTATATTCAAGCGGTTCAAAAAGCTAGTCAAGGACTTCTATCAGAGGACGATGGATTAGAGTACGGAATAGGTACGGAAGATACACCTATGTTCAAAGGAATGCACGAAGCGTCGACACTACTTGTCGGCAGCACGCTCTCTGCCATTGATGCCGTACTGGAAGGCCGTGTTGAGCATGCCTTAAACCTTGGAGGAGGTCTTCACCACGGATTCGAAAGAAAGGCTTCCGGTTTCTGTATTTATAATGATGGAGCAGTCGGGATCAAATATATCCGTAAAAAGTACGATTATAAAGTGCTGTACGTTGATACGGACGCTCACCATGGAGACGGGGTCCAATGGGCCTTTTATGATGACCCAAATGTATGCACGTTCTCCATACATGAAACAGGAAGGTATTTATTCCCTGGCACAGGGAATGTGAATGAGCGCGGGTTAAAGGAAGGGTACGGCTACTCGTTCAATTTACCGATTGACGCGTTCACGGAAGATGAATCCTTTTTGCACGTTTATGAATCCGCTTTCAGAGAGATTGTAGAATATTTTAAACCAGATGTGATTGTGACACAAAATGGAGCAGACGCTCATTTCTTGGATCCTCTCACCCATTTAAGTTCCACAATGAAGATTTACGAGAGAATTCCGAAGGTCGCTCATGAGCTTGCTCATCAACACTGTAAAGGACGATGGATTGCACTTGGAGGCGGAGGTTATGATATCTGGCGCGTTGTCCCAAGAGCTTGGTCACAAGTATGGAAAGTAATGCTGGATGATGTTCCTTTCCAAGGAAAACTGCCAAGTGACTGGGTTGAAAAATGGCAAAAAGAATCTCCAGTAACCCTTCCAGAGCAGTGGCATGATCCTGAAGGAAGTTACAAACCGATTCCGAGACGAAAAGAGATTACCGAAAAGAATGAAAAGATCTTAGAAAAATCATTGCAGCTGATTTTAAATCAAAAGCGTTACAACAACTCTTTCTAATAAAATGTGGCAAAGGCACTTAGTTGATTTTTAATATTCCATTAAAGCTCCCGATTGTTGAAGACTCAGTTTCGAGACATTCGTGTGAGTTAGGGGCTGCGGGAAAAGGTTCGCTTTCCGTGGGGCGAG
>NZ_JRNX01000624.1 GCF_000786645.1 Halobacillus sp. BBL2006 | reverse complement strand
TAAAGACCCAGACGATTTTATTGTACTGAAGTAACTTCTTCATTTAACATTCTCCTTTTTATAATAAAAGATTAATACCTTACGTCTTATACTTCTACAGTATAAACTTTTTTTGACACATGTGTCATTTATTTTAACTGCTTGAATGTGCTCTTGTTTGCTATATGTAATCGCTTTACATCCTAATGGTTTTCATTTATAATAAGCTTCCCATTGAAAGGGAGGGAAAAGAGATGAACCAAGAGAATTTAATAAAGGAAGCAAAAGAAATACGCAAGCGTGCTTATACTCCATATTCTAAATTTCCCGTCGGTGCAGCACTATTAACAGAAGACGGCACATTATTCACAGGGTGTAATATTGAGAATGCTGCTTATCCAGTGACCTGCTGCGCAGAAAGAGTTGCTATTTTTAAAGCACTATCAGAAGGTCATACTAAATTTAAAGAATTGGCGGTAGTAGCAGATACGAAAAGACCTGTTCCACCATGTGGATCATGCCGTCAAGTTATGAGTGAGTTTTTCCCACAAGAAATGAAAATTCATACAACGAACCTCCATGGTGATACGCGTACGATGACGATGGAAGAGCTTTTGCCATTTTCGTTTGGTGCTATGGATTTAACACATGAGGATTAATCTCGAAATAGTAAAAGAAGAGGAGGAGAAATCCTCCTTTTTTTATGGATTTTTTAAAACATTATTTTTTTACCTGAATGATAAACTCCAAATCCCCATATAAAAAACTGGGTAATATTGAGAATATCGCCCAGTACATCTGCTTTATCCATGACATACGCTGATAAGGAAGACTAAGAACAAGGAGTGAAACAATAATGCATCATCAATCAATGCCGGGGCAGTGTCATCCCCCAATGAATAGACGTCCAATCGTATGTCCGATGCAGCACTGTGTGATGGATAATTATTTTGTCGAAAATCAGGACATTATTCACCCTACTCATCTGTTGGTGCGTAATAACCACCTTCTGAACAATTATAATTACTTCCCATTGTTAGTTTCAGAGCAAAACAACTTCCAAACTCAGGAGTTTAACTTCCCACAAGGGCAATCCCCTGATTATAATTGGATGGAGTTTATGTCTCCACAGGAAATGGGACAAATGCCAATGGGAGGCGAAATGGAAGGTCAGCAAATGCCAATGCAAGGAATGATGGGTGAAGGTGAGATGCCTATGATGCCTCAGCAAGGTATGATGAGTGGCGGTCAAATGCCAATGTCACCTCAAGGGATGATGGGCGGCGGTCAAATGCCAATGTCACCTCAAGGAATGATGGGCGGTGGCCAAATGCCTATGATGCCTCAAGGCCAAATGCCTATGATGCCTGGTTCAGGTTCATAACCTTTTTTAAGATAAGCCACTTGTCTTGTTGAGTGGCTTATTTTCATTTCAGGGATAGAAACTTTTAGTTGGATATCATACAATGGTGGTGGAGAGTGATTCAAGTTGAAAACAATTGTCATAACAGGATATAAGCCTATGGAAATGGGAATATTTAAACATAACGACCCAAAAGTAGCTTTTATTAAGGAAACCCTCCGACGAAGATTAGTTGCATTGATCGAAGAAGGCTTAGAATGGGTGCTGATCTCTGCTCAAATGGGCGTCGAGCTTTGGGCTGGAGAAGTCGTTCTTGATCTAAAAGAAGTCTACGACATTAATCTTGGAGTTATCCCCCCTTTCGAAAACCAGCAGGAGCGTTGGCCAGAGGATACACAAATGGTTTATGAAGAAGTCACAATGACTGCAGACTTCTATAAGCCTGTCTATGATAAAAATTATGAGGGTCCTTATCAGTTTAAAGCGAAAGATCAGTTTCTCGTTGATCACTCTGATGGATGTTTAGTTCTTTTTGATGAAGATACAAAAGGGAGTCCGGAGTTTTTTCTAAGACATGCCCGTAGAACTGAAGAAAATGGCAAGTACACGATCTTGTACATAACTCCATTAGATTTAGAGGAAACGGTCGAAGAATTGCGTATGTCTGATCCTGATTACTGGAGTCAATGAATTCTATACATGGAATGAAATTGACAATTTCGCCAGCTTTTGAAAAAATAAAGATAATGTGGTGAACAGAGGTGATGAAAATGAGCTCAGAAGAATTTCATTTGACTAGTAAAGAAATCCTTGAAAAAGATTTTAAAACTTCAATGCGTGGCTATAATCAAGAAGAAGTGGATGAATATTTGGATCTCATCATTCAAGATTATGATAAGTTTCAGCAAGAAATTGAACGACTTCAGCACGAAAACGACCGGTTGAAGAAAATGTCAAGCCGAGAAGCTGCTCCACGTCAAAGACAGAATGGCAACACGAACCATCAAGTCAATTATGATATTTTAAAAAGAGTTTCCAATTTAGAGAAAGCCGTTTTTGGCAAAAAATACGCAGATTAAATCCCATAGATTACCATGTGACAAATTATATGTAATCTGCTATACTATTCTGGTGCGCTAATGAAGCGCCTTATGATTGAATGTAAAGAAGAGACATTTGAATACTCGGGTAATCGCTGTATGTTTCCATACAGAGGAAAGTCCATGCTCGCACAGACTGAGACGTCTGTAGTGTTCGTGCCTGACGAAACCATAAGTCAGGGTAGTTTTTACTAACGGCAGGGAAAGTTCCTACGTCTTCGGATATGGAATGAATACCTTGAAAGTGCCACAGTGACGGAGCCAAAATAGAAATATTTTGGGTGGAACGAGGTAAACCCCACGAGCGAGCAACCCAAATGAAGGTAGGGGCACTCTTCAATAGGAAATGAACTAGAGAAGAGGTCGTTAATTCGGCAGATAGATGATTACCACCGGAGTACGAGGTTGACCACCGCTTGCAGTACGATGGAACAGAACATGGCTTACAGAGTATTCAAAGGTCGCTAATTACTTAAAAGACACCCTTCTTAAAAGCCATTCGCTTTTGGAAGGGTTTTTTATTGAATACATATTGAGATTCGGAGGGATAACATGACTCAAAAAGTTACAATAATTGCTACAGCTGCGATGGGGCTTGAGGCTATTGTCGGGAGAGAGGTCAAAGCTCTCGGTTATGAAGACATCCAAGTAGAGAATGGACGAGTGGTATTCACTGCAGAACCATCGGCTATTCCAAGAGCAAACCTCTGGTTAAGAACAGCGGATCGTGTGAAACTGCTTGCAGGTCGCTTTAAAGCTACCACTTTTGATGAGTTATTTGAAAAAACGAAAGCTCTACCTTGGGAGGATTTTATTACGGAAGATGGCGAATTTCCTGTGGTTGGAAAATCTGTTAAATCTAAGCTCTACAGTGTCCCCGACTGTCAGTCAATTGTAAAAAAGGCGATTGTTGAAAGGTTAAAGCAGAAGTACGGAGTGGCTTCCTGGCTGAAAGAATCCGGTGCTTTTTATCGTGTAGAAATTGCGCTTCACAAAGATGAAGCACTGTTAACGATCGATACATCCGGAAGCGGTCTCCACAAACGTGGCTATCGTGTCGGACAAGGGGAAGCGCCGCTCAAAGAGACGCTCGCAGCCGCTCTTGTTCAAGTAACGAACTGGCACCCAGACAAGCCATTAGTAGACCC
>NZ_JRNX01000623.1 GCF_000786645.1 Halobacillus sp. BBL2006 | reverse complement strand
TTTTCTTGTTCTTTTGTTAGTCACTTCTCTAATGTGGGTCGTACGCCCGGTTATAGAATGGATGATGTTGAAAAATTGGTTCACCATAGCGACTTATACGACCAGTGTATTGTTGGCACTAGCTTTTCTTCAGCTTGTGGACCGTTACGCAATGGTTCAAAAAGAATCGATGCTTCCGGAATATTATTGGCCATTATGCCTGTTAGCGATTAGCAGTTATGGTGTAATTTACTGTCTGTTTAAATTAATGGAAAAGACGTGGGTCCGCTTTTCAAAACGTTCAAAAAAGCGTGCTGCTTAACTTTTGACCACCTCGTATAAGGTGGTTTTTTTTGTGTGAAAAACTTCAAATATAGTCTCTTCCACCCGATATCATTACTATATAGAGCTAGGAAGGTCGATGAACATGCAGAAGGAAAATGGAATTCTACTGGAAAGTGGCACCAATGAACTGGGGGTTGTGGAATTCGGGGTGGGAAGGAATCGTTTTGGAATCAATGTTATAAAAGTGAAAGAAATCCTCAACCCTCAACCGATTACCAAGATCCCTCAATCCCATCCATCTGTAGAAGGGATTATCGAAATTCGCGGCGAAGTGGTTCCAGTCGTTGATATTGCTCATGCGCTTGGATTTGATCCGTCTGCCCAGCCTGAACAAGATAAATTCATTTTGTCCATATTCAATCAAACGAAAATTGTGTTTCACGTACATACCGTCACACAAATCCATCGTATTTCATGGGAACAAATCGAGAAACCGCAGAAACTGTACCAAGGTCTTGATACACAAATCACGGGCGTAATCAAGATGGATGATAGCATGATGCTTTTATTGGACTTTGAAAAAGTTGTCGCTGACATCAACCCTGAAACGAGTATGGACCCAGCACAGCTTAAAGAGCTCGGGGAGAGGGAGCGGTCAGATAAACGACTGCTTATTGTCGAAGATTCCAGTCTCCTTCGCGCTCTTTTACAGGAAACTTTAGAAGAGGCGGGTTATCATCAAACCGTACTTTTTGAAAACGGTAAAGAAGCGTATGATCATTTGCAAACGTTATTGGACCAAGGGAAAGAAATTGAGCAAGAATTTCAGCTGCTCATTACAGATATTGAGATGCCGCGTATGGATGGCCACCATCTGACGAAATTGATCAAGGAAGATCATTCTCTTTCCAAGCTGCCTATCATCATTTTTTCATCATTGATTACAGATGACCTTCGTCATAAAGGAGAAGTTGTCGGGGCTGATGCCCAAGTGTCCAAGCCTGAAATTGTTGAGCTAGTGAGATGGATTGACCATCATATTTTGTAAAAGAAAAGGGGCTGGGACATAATTAAAAGTATCCAATCTAAAGACGAACAAATTAAGGGTAGGAAAATTTAGAAGTAATCGATTGCTCTGAATGACCGCTTCGGAAATACACTCCGCTTTTC
>NZ_JRNX01000622.1 GCF_000786645.1 Halobacillus sp. BBL2006 | reverse complement strand
CTTGCGAAGTGAATCGAGCACTCGTTTTGAAAAAGGCATCGACCCTAACCGTGTCGAACGCGCAGGTAAGCGTGCATGCGAATTGCTTGAGAAATACGCAAATGGCACCGTATTAGATGGTGTAGTAAGCTTTGACGAGCTTGATCGTTCAGAAAAACAAGTAACAATGGCTACTAGTGTCATCAATGATCGGTTAGGAACGGAAATTTCCAATGAGGAAATCAAGGATATTCTGCGTCGCCTGCAATTCAATTATGAAGTGAATGGCGAAGAGTTTATCGTAAGTGCTCCTACTCGCCGTGGAGATATTGAACTTTTTGAAGACATGCTGGAAGAAGTAGCTCGAATTTATGGTTATGACAACCTGCCTTTCACATTGCCAGGAGGAGCTTCCCAAGCAGGAGGCCTATCATTAAATCAACAGCTGAAGCGAAAAGTGAAGGCTTATTTCGAAGGTGCCGGTTTACATGAAACGATCACGTACTCCCTTACGCACGAATCGAAAGCGGCTACTCTGGTAAGTCCTGAAATCGAGCGCGAAGCGAAAGCACCGGTTGGATTGGCAATGCCGATGAGTGAAGATCACAGTCATCTTCGTCTAAGCTTACTGCCTGAAATGCTGCAATCTCTTTCTTACAATGTGGCACGTAAACAGATGGATCTCGCCTATTATGAAATCGGAACAGTCTTTGTTAGCCAAGAAGAGCAGGTAACGAAGCAGCCAAAAGAAATTTTACGCGCTTCAGGTGCTTTGACAGGGACATGGATTTCTCATCCATGGCAGCAGGAGAAGAAGAACGTTGACTTCTTTGTTGTTAAAGGCATTGTAGAAGGATTGAGCGAGCAGCTCGATATTTCCTTCACGTATGAAAAAGCCAAACTTCCTCACATGCACCCAGGCAGAACTGCAGTTGTTAAAGCAGGAGGAAAAGAAATCGGGTTTATTGGGCAGGTTCATCCGAAGCTTCAGAAAGAATTAGGGTTGAAAGAAACCTACGTATTTGACTTAAATGCAGAAGAGTTATTTAGTCAATACACTAAAGAAGAAGCCTTCCAGGCGATTCCGCGTTTCCCATCCGTATCAAGAGATATTGCACTTGTTGTGGACGAGAAGATCTCTGCAGGAGCAATTGCTTCTACGATTTCTGAAGCCGGCGCGCCTCTAGTCAAAGATGTTCAAGTCTTCGACGTGTATCAAGGCGAACACTTGCCTGAAGGTAAAAAATCTCTTGCCTTCAATCTGCTTTATCTAGATCCTCAACGTACGTTGAAAGATCAAGAAGTAGAAGAAGCTCACGATAAGATTTTAACTGCGGTTAAAGACCAGCACCAAGCTGAACTGCGCGGATAAAACAAAAAGGGTGCTCCGATTTGATTCGGAGCACCCTTTATTATGGATGAACTATTTATTTTATATGAGCTATTTAACAGTTATTTGAGAATAAACGCAATCTATTTAGGAATCTTATACAGTTATTTGAGAATACATGCAAGCTATTTAAGAATCTATCCCGGATAGCTTAGAACAGTCTTTAATTCATGTTATCGAACAAGTGCTTTCGCTTTCATCGTATTCGCAAAATGAACTTTGGCTAGTTCTTCAAGTTTATCTTCCCCATAGGCTTTAATGATTTCAGCAGCCGCCTTGTCCACTTTAGACGAGGCACCTTTCGGAATAGGAAGCCCTGTATCGAATTCAAGCTGATTCATCGCTTTTACAAAAGCTGAACGAGCGATGATCGACCCTGTCGCCACTGCAATGGAATAGCTTTCTGCCTTTGTCATAAAGTACACATTTTCTTGCAGTGATAATTTCTCACTGCGTAGGTGCTTCTGGTAAACTTCCGGCTGAGAA
>NZ_JRNX01000621.1 GCF_000786645.1 Halobacillus sp. BBL2006 | reverse complement strand
GCCAAAGTCGGTAAGCTCGAATTCGAATGTGTTGCGTCCATCTTCCAGCTCTACCTCATGCTCAATCGTTTTGCTGATGGATCTCATCTTGAATGGCTCTTTGAAAATGTGTTTGTACTCTTCACTGCCATTGACGAACAAGCGCAGATCATCCCAATTATCTTTCATGGAAATTTCAAGGGTCGCTGTATCGTCTTTCGTTGTATGAGGACCTTCGATTTCAAGCTCAGGACCTGTAGAGTCAATCATGAATTTACGTTTGAACGAAATGTCATTACCTTGATCATCAACTGCGTAAAACTCAATTTCTTTCACACCGTCTGTTTTGAAAGTAAGCTTTTCGCTGAAATTGTAACGGTTTTCTACTTCATCCCAGTTCAATTTTGATTCTTTGCCATCAATCGTCAGTTTTTCAACTTTCGAATCATCTTGGACGTAACCAATGACCTGAATTTCTTTTTCAATCGTTACGCTCAAAGCTTCAGGAGTCAAAGCGGTAACTGCAGGAATTGTGTCATCGCCTTCCGTTACAGCATCCGTAGCTGCATTTCCAGCATAGTCATGCGCAACGACTTGGACACCTTTTACTCCGTCCAATTTCTCGAATGTGTAGGAATCTTCATCTGGTCCAAGAGGTTCTTCAAGGACACTGTCGCCATTGACGACGATATCAAAGTAAGAAAGTCCTGTACCTTCATCGAAGGCATCCCAGGAGACTTCGCCGGTTTCTTTATTATAAGAAACTTCCAAGTCTGGAGCTTTTGTATCGACTTTTAGAGGAATCTTCTTCGACTGCCATTCGGCACCCTCAAAGTCGATGACTGATTTCACTTCATAGTAGTACTGACCATCTTCCACGACTTTTCCATCTACTTTACCATCCCAGGCG
>NZ_JRNX01000620.1 GCF_000786645.1 Halobacillus sp. BBL2006 | reverse complement strand
CGTTTCCCCGCCAATCCGAGTCCTTATCCAGTAACGGACCCAGATATCTCGAAACTAAGTCTTCAACAAACGGGAGCTTTTTTAGTATAAGAAAAATCAACTACAAGATTTATAGACTTCGCGGCGTAGGTTTACTTACTTATATAACTAAACGATCCTCTCAATTTCAACGTTGAGTCCATTAAAAAAACCGCACTCTATTTTAGAGTACGGCTTGCTTGTATGAAGGTAGGGCGACTAATTAACTACCGAGGTTCGACAATCAACTTAATTGCCGTGCGTTCCTCCTCATCAATCATAATGTCGGTAAAGGCAGGAATACAAATTAAATCCATCCCACTAGGGGCTACAAATCCTCTGGCTATCGCAACCGCTTTGACTGCCTGATTAAGTGCACCTGCACCTATCGCTTGAATTTCAGCAGTGCCGCGTTCTCTTACTACGTTTGCCAAAGCTCCTGCTACTGAATTGGGTACGGATTTAGCTGATACTTTTAATACATCCATTACTAGCTCCTCCTTCAATCACTATAGTTGTTCCATAACTACTATATTCCTGGAGATGTAGAATATTACCTTTTTCCATTATGAATGAATTTGTCACAAAATTCAAATAATCATTCGAAGAAGGGGTGATCGTCATTGATTAGAAGACGCTGCACTTTCTGAGCATGACCCGTTTTCTCATCTACATCTACCAAAAATCCGCTTAGTTGTGCTCTTCCCTTTTTTGGAACTTCAAAACGTACAGGTAGATTTGTAAGAAAACGTTTTATCACTGCTTCACGGTCCATTCCTAAGATGCCATCGTATGGCCCAGTCATACCAACATCTGATATATAAGCGGTTCCTCCTGGCAAAATGCGCTCATCCGCCGTTTGGACGTGTGTATGTGTACCAACATTAGCACTTACTCGCCCATCGATATACCAGCCCATAGCCTGTTTTTCACTCGTAGTTTCAGCATGGAAATCAAGGAAAATGATAGAGGTTCGTTTTTTAGCTTCTTCTATCAGCTCATCTACTTTTCTGAAGGGGTCGTCGTTGGGGGCTAGAAATGTTCGACCTTGGAGATTGATGACAGCGACTTCACCTTTAGGTGTTTTAACAAACGTCATTCCTTTTCCTGGTGTCCCTTCCGGAAAATTAGCAGGACGTACAAGATAGTCTGCGTCATCAATGAAATCGAAAATCTCTTTTTTGTCCCAAGCATGGTTTCCAAGAGTTACGGCCTGTGCGCCTTTTTCTAAAAACCTGCGATAGATTTTTTCTGTAATCCCTTTACCTGAAGCAGCATTCTCTCCATTGATGATGGTTACAGCTGGCTGAAATTTTTGTTTTAGTTTAGGTACATATTCATCTACCATATCTCTTCCTGGGGATCCGACAACGTCTCCGATAAATAAAATTCTCATAATTGCTTCCTTTCTCTCGTGATTCGTAGTAGTAATTTAGTAAAAGGATTTCTCTATAAACAGAAATGAAGCGGCCTGAGGCCGCTTCATGGTATTATTTCGCATACTCCACGGATCGTGTTTCACGAATGACAGTAACTTTAATATGACCTGGATAATCGAGTTCTCCCTCGATTCGGTTTCGAATAT
>NZ_JRNX01000619.1 GCF_000786645.1 Halobacillus sp. BBL2006 | reverse complement strand
CCCCGGCGAGCTCGCCGCCAGCCAGCAGTGCGAGAATGATAAGCAAAGGATGGATATGGATGCTTTTTCCCATGATATAGGGGGAAAGCAGATTTCCTTCTACGAGCTGGATAATAATAACGACGAGCAAACTGAATATGAGCGTTTTAATTGAAATGGTAACCGCTATGATGACCGCAGGGACCGCTCCTAGTAAAGGGCCGAAATAAGGAATGATATTTGTGATTCCAGCGATTACTCCTAGAACGAGCGGGTATGGGAGTCCCACAAGGTAAAACCCAATGGTCGCTAATACTCCAATGAAAAGGCTTATGAATAACTGACCTCTGATATAGCCTCCTAAAGAGCGATTCAATTCTCTCGTCAAGCGAGTGGCTTCCTCATGCCATGTTGTTGGCATAAGGCTTAGCAGCCAGTGACCAATCGTTTTATAATCTTTCAAAAAATAAAATGTCATTACCGGAATGACAGCGATCAGGACGATCATATTAAAGACTCCACTAAGTCCCGTTACGATCAGCATGACTTTGGCACTTAGCCACTCTTCGAATTGCGAAAACGTCCCATCGAGCTTTTCATGAATTCCGTCCGGGAAACGTTCGGTCTGCTCATAAAATTCTTTCGTCCATTTCTGATAAGTATCTGACATCTGTGGAAGCTGCTCAGTAAGTAATTTCAATTGTTCCAGCAAATGGGGAAAGCCCCGGTAAACTCCCAGACTCACAAACATAAAGAATCCCACAAAGATGAAAAGGATAGCCATCGATCGAGGAAGTCCCGCTTTTTCCAGCCACCGCACCAGCGGATGAAGTAGCAAAGAAAGCACTAGCGCAATGATAAAGGGAAGAAACACCCTCCCGATCATGACTAGAATATGATCATAGTAAGGAAAAAGATAGGCGAGCAATAACAAAGAAAGGAGGGTGATGAAAAAGATCGTGAGTCTTCGAACCCATTTACCCGACTTCTCATTCATAGCCCTCTATGATCCTTGTTGATAGAATATGTCATTCAAAGAGCTCAGGCTGCCATCTTCCTCTATTTGATTGATATTCATCTTACCATTTTCTATTGAAAGCTCAAGAAAGCAATTCCAGCAATAATATTGATCCGTTCCGATTTTTCCAAGATTTTTGTTCTGACAGTTCGGACACCTCATGGAAATGATTCTCCTTTTTTTACCAATCATTATGTCCATGAGGAAAAATATCATACATTATTCTACAAGATTACGAATCCATCTTATGCCAGCTTCTACAAAAGAGTCGGAAGGTGAGGTGTGCGGGGTATGTTCAAAAATGAAATACTTCCCTGCTCCACTCTCCACAAGCCTTAAGCATTGTTCAAGCGTGAAATGTTGAGTAGAATTTTCAAAGTCAGGATGGGCCGGCACCCAGAAATACCCATCTTCTACATACTTTACGTGATGTAAGTGAACGACTTTTGTAAAAGGAAGCAAGGGCCGGATATACTCTTCCCATTGATCCTTCGTTGCCATAAAGTAATCTCCTAAATCTATGCATATGTATAAACCATACTTCTTCCATAAATTCAAGCCATGTTCATGCAAGAGTACTATATTATGAGGGGACTGCCTTGGACCCAGCTTCGGTTCACATACAATCGGAATGCCATATTCTTCTTGCAGTCTGCTTAAAAACTGGAGGCCCTCCTCTATTTTTATCTTTGGAGAATCTATATTCGAAGTTTTGAAATATGGAAAATGAACCAGTATATATTCTGCACCTAAACTAGCCAATTCTGAAACCTCTTTTTCAAAATTAGCTCTCGCCTGTTGTGGAGTCATGACAACTTCATCAATCAAGTCATATTTACTCTCTCCACGGATCAATGGAGAATGAACGCCGAAGCTCATCCCTTTCTCCTTTGCCATCTTGTAAAAAGTTAAAAAGGACTCCCGGTCCGGAAACTCTCCGATCTCTATATGCGGAAGTCCCCATTTAAACAATTTACTAAATTGATTAGGGTCGGACAATATTGTACTTCCCGACATTCCCAAAACATGCTTCATTCCAGCACACGCTCCTCTATTACATAAAGTCATAAGGGGATAGTTCTTCCTCATCTTCGGTAACTACAGGCTCATGGGTTGACTCTTCTTGAAGTTTTTCTTTCAGCCATGTATAACGCAAGTTCGTATCCGTCGTTTGGACACCTGCAATAAAAGCGTTGCGATCTCCACAAATAATAAGTGACTGCTTCGACCTGGTAATCGCTGTGTACAATAAATTTTTCCTCAGCATACGTCGATAACTGCGGACAACTGGTAAAATAACAATGGAAAATTCACTTCCCTGAGATTTGTGGATCGATGTACAGTACGCATGCATGATATTACTTAGATCTTTCTTGGGGTACACGATTTCTTTCCCCTCATACTCCACTACTGCTTGTTCGACTCCATCCACGTTTTCCTCTTCACGGAAGATCGCGACAATTTCACCTATGTCTCCGTTATAGACTCCATCCTCAGGTTGATTAACAAGTTGAATCACTTTATCCCCTTTTCTGAATGTAACATCCTTGAAGGTGATATCCCGCTTTTGTTTGCTTTTAGGATTGACCTTTCGCTGAATTTCCTCATTCAGTTTATGAATGCCTACTTCCGTCCGATACATAGGAGCGAGGACTTGCAATTCCTTTAATTCAATTCCCTTATCAACGGCTTTCTTTACGATGTTTGTAACAAGCTCAGTGAGTTGATGCTCATTAGCCGGTATGAAGTTGAAGTCATGCTCCTTGATGAGGGAATTCTGTGTACATTGATCGTTTTTTATTTCATGGGCTAGTTGAATGATTTTTGATCCCTCTTTTTGACGGTAAACCTCTGTCAGTTTTACAGAAGGCAATTGACCGGAGGCAAGCAAATCAGCGAGGACTTGACCAGGTCCGACAGAAGGAAGCTGGTCCTCATCTCCTACGAGTAACACTTGCATATCTGATGGGACTGCACGAAACAGTTGATTCGCGAGCCAAATATCGACCATTGAAAACTCATCAACAATCAGCACTTTTCCTTCTAGAGGATTGTTCTGATTACGGTCAAACGAATCGTGCCCATCCCAGCCAAGCAAACGGTGGATGGTACTAGCTGGAAGTCCCGTCGACTCAGTCATTCGTTTTGCGGCACGGCCAGTAGGCGCAACTAATATGAAAGGGAAAGGCTCATCTGAATTGTAATCATCGTGGTCAATCGATACATCATTTAAGCGTGCATAGGATTGAATAATACCTTTAATGACCGTAGTCTTTCCTGTTCCTGGCCCTCCTGTTAGAATCATCAGCTTTGAATGCAACGCTTTTTCTATCGCCTGGAACTGATCTTCTCCATAGCTCATTGATTCTTCTTCTTCGATTTCTCCAATGACCTTCATCAAATCTGCCTGTGTATGCTCCGTTTCTGCTTCTTCTTGCAGCATACGTTCCATATGACGGCAAAAGCCATTCTCTGCGAAATAAAGAGAAGGTAGATAAATTCTATCTTCTTCTACAAAAACATAACGTTCTTCGCCTAAATGAATCACCTGTTCTGACAATTGCTCAAAGGAAATTTCAGGTTCAGCACTCTGATTCAAAAGTTGATCAACCTGTTTCAGACATTCTTCAGTCGGCAGGTAGACGTGACCCGCTGACATACTTTTTCTAAGCATATATAAGCACGCCGCCCTGATCCTAGTCGGATGGTCATGCGCGAGATTTTGCATTTTTGCTAACTCATCTGCTCGATGGAACCCAAAACCCTCAACTTCAAACACTAGCTGATAGGGGTCCTCTTCTATAATCGCCAACGTCTGATCCTTAAACACTTCATAGATCTTTTGGGATAACTTTAGACCGAAGCCATATTGAGAAAGGTGGATCATGACGTGCTCAAACCCCTGATGCTCTTTGAGTGCGTCATAAAGCTGATCGGCCTTCTCTTTTGGCAACTTCGGTACTTCTTCAAGAGCCTCTCTATTTTCAAGAATCTTGGAAATAGCCTGTTCACCTAGATGGTCGATGATTCTCTCAGCAGTCTTTTTTCCAATTCCATGAAACAGATCACTGGATAAGTACATGACGAGTCCGTCTCTCGTCTCGGGAAGGACACGGTTATACATCTCCACTTCATACTGTAGACCGAATTTCTTGTGATTTTGGAACGCACCATAAAAGATGTACGTTTCCCCTTCTTCTAGCGGAGAGAAATGGCCTTTGATGACAAGGCTCTTTTCTTCAAAATCTTCATTTGTTTCACGCACCTTGATCGATGCAATCGAAAAGTGTTCTGCCTCATTATGAAAGATCATCCTACTTAGTTCTCCTTTGATATACGGTCGATCTTCATTCGATTCAGAAAAAAGCGATTGTTGTATCATGTCCATCTTTCTCCTTCGGTCATTACTCGTTTAACGCTTGTTCAACTTGAGTTTTTGCATGGCCAGCAAGCATATGATCAGGCTGAATTTCCAGCGCCTTTTCAAAATGTTTTAATGCTATGTTGGCATCTTCTTTATGGAGTGCAACCACACCAAGGTTGTAATGGGCGTCACTATGGTTATTTTCCAATTGTAGCACATGTTTTATCGTCTGTTCAGCCTGATCAATCTGCCCGTTCTGTGCAAGACAGAGGCCGTATTGAAACTGGATATCAACATCTTCAGGAGCTAGTTCTGCAGCCCTTAATAAATAGGGTAATGCCAATTTGACATATTCCTGATGGATAAATGTCATACCCAGCATAAAATGGACATCTGCTTCATCAAGACCATTTTGAATGGCATGGATGAATTGCTCCTGTGCTTTTGTGAATTTCTCTTGCTCATAATATACGTTACCAAGTCCGTAATAAGCGGTCGCTGCTTCTTGATCAAGTTCGATGGCACGATGAAAGAAACGTGCTGCCCGTTCATAATCGTTCATGTGTGTTAATAAGTTTCCGAAATTAATGTAACCCACCGGTTCTTTCGGATTTTCGTCGATGGCTACTGTAAACAAGCGTGCTGCCTGTTCATAATTATGGTTTTGCATTTCTTCAATACCTTTTTTCAATTTATCCATATCCAATTCCCCCTATTTGATAAACTCTATAATAGATCCTGTAGTTAGTTTTTCATATTTAATTAAAGCTCCCGATTGTTTAAGGCTCAGTTTCGAGCTAAGTGGGGCCGTTGCTGGATGAGGGCTCGAGTTGGCTGGGAATCGACTCGTCCAGCTGCAACCCCCAGACACTCGCGTCATAAGCAGAAAATTAACGGAATGAAATAGCCCATTCCTTTTGATTTTCT
>NZ_JRNX01000064.1 GCF_000786645.1 Halobacillus sp. BBL2006 | reverse complement strand
CTTGCTCATTAAGGTGTTCATAAAATTCATCCATTTGATCAGAGTCAAGTTCAAAATTGGAGAGCTTTTCAGCTACTTCTTCGTAAGCAAGTACGCCTCGTTTTTTTCCTATTTCCAACACTTGCTCTTTCGCTTGCTCAAGTGTCAATTCATTTGTATTTTCAGTTTCTTTAGAACGTGATGGCTGTTGTTTCTTATCTGCCATAAGTCCCCCTCCTTCCAACATATCTACACAAACTATGAATGAGTGCTTTTCAATTCTTTTTTAAGGTGAATGATTTTCATAGCAATCTCAGCCGCCTTAATTGGTTCATTTTGCTGTTCGGCTTTCTTCAATTCAGCCTCTAGCGTTTTTATTTCTGTACGATCACTGTTCTCAGCTTTCACAAAAGAAATATAATCCTGAATTTCTTGATCAGACACTTCCTCACTTAGGGAGGTCATAGCTAATTCAATAACAAGGTTTTTAAGAGCGGAATCATCAAGCTTTTCTACAAATTGACTTATGTCCGAACCATTACCGTCTTCATAATATGCATAAAGATGAGTAACAATTACCTGATGATCAGAGATATTAAATCCGCCTCCTAATTCCTCCTGAACTTTATCAGCTATTAGTGGATCTTTCAACATATATGCAATAAGCTTCCTTTCTGCATTATGAAAAGCAGGAAGCAATCTATTTTGAATTGGTGAGTGGCTTTTACGATTAGTATGACGGTTCTGCTCCACGTTATCCCGTGCTGGGCTCTTTTGTCCTCTGATCCGATGAACTTCTTCCTTCAATGTGTCCACTGACATATCGAATTCATTTGCTAATTCGTTTAAATAGTGTTCTCGTTCAACGGCTCGTTCAAGTAAAGCGACCTCATGTAATACGTTTTCGATATAAGCGATGCGATCTCCTTCTAAATGGAGGTTGTAGTCCCTCCTCAGGTAACTCATGATAAAAGCAATATACGTATCACTCGTATCAAGGACCTCTTTCTGAAATCGATCTCCACCATGTTGTTGAATAAAGTCATCCGGGTCCATTCCATCCGGAATTCGTGCAACAAAGGTTTGACAGCCCACGCCTTTTATTAGCTTAGCTGCTTTAACAGCTGCTTCGATGCCTGGTTCATCTCCATCGTAGCAAATGATAACTT
Organism: Halobacillus sp. BBL2006; assembly: GCF_000786645.1. GTDB lineage: Bacteria > Bacillota > Bacilli > Bacillales > Halobacillaceae > Halobacillus. The sequence continues at coordinate 15,564 of NZ_JRNX01000064.1, read as the reverse complement.
TATCGACGTATCGTTTTAACAGGTTCGCCTGACTGCTGGATATAGAGGTTCCCATTGTGGCAACGCCATTATGAACTCCTGCTTGATCAGCAGATATGACATCTCCGAAACCTTCGAATAATATGACTGTTTTTTGTTTCCGGATCGCCGAACGCGCCTGATCAAAATTATAAAGCAGCCTTCCTTTGTGAAACAGCTCCGTTTCAGGACTGTTCAAGTATTTAGGCTCCTGTTGTCCAAGGGAGCGGCCAGCAAAAGCCACCGTTTTGCCAAGATGGTTGCGTAAAGGAAAAATGACTCTCCCTCTGAACCTGTCGGCGTATTCGCCCTGTTCATTCGAACTGAGCAGCCCGGCTTTTACCATCGTTTGAGGATGAAACCCTTTTTTCTCAAGGAACGTGACAACAAAATCTTTAGAATTAGGAGAATACCCTATTTGGTACTTTTTAATCGTATCTTCCGTGAACCCACGGTCAATTAAATATTGATAAGCTGACTTTCCATCTTTCGAATTTCGCAGCAAATGATGATAGAGTTTCGTCAACCACTGATGAGCTTCTAATATGCTCTGTGATTCTTCACTGTGCTGCGATGGCTCCTCCTGTGTCATTTGCTCAGGCAATTCAATATCAGTCTGTTCAGCTAATTGCTTAACAGCTTGTATAAAGCTGAAGCCTTCCATCTCCATGAGGAAGGTGTACACATTCCCTCCCTTTCCACATCCAAAGCAATGAAAGATTTGCTTATCAGCAGAAACGGAAAAAGAAGGAGTGCTTTCCCCGTGAAAAGGGCAAAGTCCAAAATAGTTTCTTCCTTGTTTTTTTAAGTCGACATATTCACCGATAACATCCACAATATCCGTTGACCGGCGTATTTCATCAACTTTCTCTTCTGGAATATGTCCAGCCATACTTCATCACCATACTAAACAATTATTCGATGCGATTTACTGAAAACCTTCATGTTGAGACAAGATTTTTTCAAGTTGAACGCGAAAGTGCTCTCGATCTGCTTTTGTAAAAGCAGATGGACCTTTCCATTTTTTGCTTCGCTTCAGCGTCTGCTGCCTGATATGCTTTTGCTCCATGATTGTATTCGCTTCATCTTCTTTAACTAGTTTACCTCTAGGCGTAATTACATAAACCCTTTTGGATGTCAATAGTACAGCAAGAGACAGATCTTGAGTAATGACAACATCTCCTGCCTTTGTATGATTGATAATGAATAAATCTACGGTTTGGGACCCATGATCCAAAAACGTCCAATTTTGCTCGTTTTTATTGGGGCTATAATGGTTAACCGTTGCAACAAACTTCGGAATGATTTGGTAGCTTGTACAGACCTCGACAATTTCATCTTGAACGGGACAACTATCGGCATCTACCCACACATTTTGAATTTGTTTTGACATAGTATCACTATTTCTACAATCAAACATAGAATCCTTCTTAATTTATAATGTTTTATTTTTCTGAAAAGTGTTTCTTAGACATAGAGCGATTTACAGTGCATTAATATTTTTTCAAAGAAGATTAAACGTTTTTTTCACAAATTAATATTATAATACATTCCTTTCCTATATGCTATATCTAATTTTACCTATTTTTCATTGTTCCCAACAAAAGTCGCGCTTAACCATAGCGCGACTTTTGTTCTTTTGACTATTCTTGAGATTCTTTTCGTATTTTATTCATAATGACATTTGCAGTCTCTTCTACCGCTTTATTAGAGACATCGATCACCTCACAACCAATTCTGTCAACAACACGATTGAAATGCTCAATTTCTTGTTCAATCCGATCGATATTGGCGTAGCTTGCTTGAGATCCTAGTCCCAGAGATCTCAACCTTTCTTTTCTAATGTCATTTAATTTCTCTGCACTGATTTTCAAACCGATGCACTTACTCTTGTCTACTCGAAACAACTCAGATGGAGGCTGTACTTCTGGAACAATCGGTACATTAGCCACCTTCAATCGCTTATGGGCTAAATACTGAGACAATGGTGTTTTCGACGTCCGAGAAACCCCGATCAGCACGATATCAGCTTTTGATATTCCCCTTGGATCTCTTCCATCGTCATAACGGACAGCGAACTCAATAGCTTCCACACGTTTGAAATAATCCTCATCTAATTTGTGGACTAAACCTGGCTCTAGACGAGGCTCTATATTGAAGTGACGTTCCATCACTTCCATCATTGGTCCCATTATATCGACGCATTCGATATCGTGTTTTTTGGCTTGCTCTAATAAATGTTGTCTAAACTCAGGAATGACCAAAGTAAATCCAATCATAGCCCCCTGCTCTTTTGCCTGCAGAACAGCTTCGTTGATGGTACCCTTATCCTCTACATAAGGAATCCTTTGAAGATCAAAGGGACCGTCATCAAATTGGCTTAAAGCCGCTTTCACAACTAGCTCTGCCGTTTCCCCTACTGAATCAGATAGTACATAAATGAATGGTTTCCCCATCGTCACCCTCCTCACTAATAAGCCAACTTATAGGTGTTGATCACGGGCGAGCTCGACTAACGCCTTAGTGATATTTGTCTTAGTTAATCTACCTATTACTTCTAACCCTTCTGCTGAAGGCAGAACAACAGGAAGACCATCAATCTGTTTCTCAATCAATTTTTGTGCAGCGTCGAGTAAGAGATCGTCCTGCTCGCAAACCGTAATGTTCGGCATACGGGTCATAATAATATGAACTGGTATAGATGTTAAGTCTTGACTTCCTATACTTGCACGTAATAAATCCTTTCTCGATAGAACTCCGACCAAATGAGAGGTTTCATTGGTGACAAATAAAGTTCCCACGTCCTCGAGAAACATCGCACAGATGGCATCATATACAGATACATCTTCTTCAACAACGATCGGTACAGATTGATACTCCTGAACTTTGAATTTCTTCAGCTTTTCTGTTAATAGCTCTGACCCGGTTTTACCAGTAAAGAAGTAGCCTACACGTGGCCTTGCGTCTAAAAATCCAGCCATAGTAAGAATGGCCAAATCCGGACGCAAGGTCGCCCGTGTTAAATTTAATTGGTCTGCTATGTTTTCCCCTGTTATCGGTCCATTATCTTTAACGATTTGAATAATTTGCTCTTGCCGGTTGGAGAGTTCCAATCTTTCACCACCCTGACCACTGAATGTGACATACTATTTCATTATTATAGCTCATTTTAAAGCTAGGGTAAAAGAAGGAACCTTAGAATTGTTGTTTCCACTCGATTGCATTCAAGTCCGCAAATGCTTTGATATCGGAGGCAATCAAATTCAGTAAGCTCAACCTGTTTCTCTTAACCTTCTCATCTTCAGCCATCACCATCGTATGATCAAAGAACTGATGAATAGGCTGTGCCAGCTCAGAGAGAATTTCAAGAGCCTTCGCCGGTGCCTCTTTATTAAGTGCCTCTTCGTAATCCTCGTGTACTTTTGTGAACGTATGGTAGAGTTGGCTTTCTGAATCATTTTCAAACAAGTCCTGTTCTAAGGTATAGTCGTCTGCTTTCTTTGCAAGATTTAAGACGCGTCCAAGTGCTTCGTGTACAGGTTTAAAACTTGCATCTTGCCGCTTATCAACAAGAACTTTGGCTTTTTCAAGTGTAGTCGGGTAAATATTGATACCATTAGCTAACACGGCTTCCACGACGTCCGGATCGATCTGATCTTCTCTTAGAAGGTAAGCTGCACGCACTCTAAAGAATTCATGAAGATCAGTACGTATATCCTTTTTTTCACGGGTCGGGAGCTTCAATTCCTGATAGAACTGATGAACCAAGTCAATTAGACTCTCTACAGAAATATTCCAGCCTTTATCGTTCAGTGTTTGTAGAATTCCTAATGCTTGTCTTCTTAAACCGTATGGATCCTGAGAACCTGTTGGAATGATTCCAATGGATATGCTGCCTACGATCGTATCCAGCTTATCTGCAATACTCACAATGGCCCCAATTGTAGAGGATGGAAGCTCCCCATTCGCCTGCCTAGGCATGTAATGCTCGTTAATTGCGATCGCTACTTCCTCATCTTCATCGAATAAACGAGCATACTTCTCGCCCATAATTCCTTGAAGTTCTGTAAACTCATCAACCATCTGAGTAACTAAATCAAACTTACAGATCTCAGCAGCTCTTTTTGCCTGCTTCTGCGCTTTATCATCAAGATTCAACCACTCGCTTATCTTGCCTGTGACCGCAACGATTCGATTCACTTTGTCCGCTAAAGTACCCAGCTCTTCCTGATAAACCATCCGGTTCAGCTTTGATAGCTTTTGATCAATCGAGCCTTTTTGGTCCTCTTCATAGAAGAATTGTGCATCTTTTAAACGCGCTTTTAATACTTTTTCATTTCCTTTTGCAACAACTTCTATATGCTGATCATCACCATTGCGCACACCTACGAAGTACGGAAGCAATTCTCCTGTATTCGAACGAACTGGAAAGTATCGTTGATGCTCTTTCATAGAAGTTATTAATGCTTCTTCAGGAATGTCCAAGAATTCCTCATTAAATTCTCCACTAAATACAGTTGGATACTCTACAAGGTGGGTAACTTCATTCAATAAAGCTTCATCAAGAATGAGTTTCCAATTGTTTGTTTTCTCAAGCTGTAATAATTGTTCGCGAATTTTATTTTTGCGATCTTCAACAGAGGCGATGACATATTGTTCATCTAAAATTTGCTCATACTCTGAAGCCTCTGACAGAGAGACTTTATCACCCAGGAAGCGATGGCCATAACTGGTTCGATCCGTCGATACATTTTCGATTTGAAAAGGAATGATTTCCTCGCCAAGCAAAGCTACCATCCAGCGAATAGGACGGGCGTAACGCATCTCATAACTTCCCCACCTCATATTTTTGGGAAAGTTCAAATCGAGGAAAACAGATCGAAAATCTTGAAGCAACTGAGAAGCCGCCTGTCCTTCAATGAATTTTTTCACGTGGACATACTCTGTTCCTTTGATTTCTTTAAAATAGATATCATCCACATCTTTCCCTTGTCCTTTGGAGAATCCAATGGCTGCTTTTGTCCATTCCCCATTCTCATCAAGAGCGATCTTTTTGGCAGGGCCTTTAGCTTCTTCTTCAATATCAGGTTGTTTTTCTGCAACTTCTGAAATTTGAACTGCTAATCTTCTCGGAGTAGCATAGCCTTTGACTTTCCCGTATGGGATTCGTTGGTTATCAAACCAGGCTTCTGTTTTTATTACAAGTTGATTTAATGCATCATCGATGAATCGAGCTGGGAGTTCTTCCACACCTAGTTCGAACAAAACCGTTTTATTCATGGTCATCCTCCTCGCTTTGAAGCATTGGGAACCCTAGACGTTCCCTTTCTTCCACGTATGTTTTGGCGATTTTTCTTGCCAGGTTTCGGACTCGTGAGATATAACCTGTTCGTTCAGTCACACTGATGACTCCTTTAGCATCGAGAAGATTGAACGTATGCGAGCATTTTAGCACGTAATCATAAGCAGGGAATACTAGTCCTCTTTCCATGATGCGTTGTGCTTCTTTTTCATAAGTTGAGAATAAGTTGAAAAGCATATCTTCATCAGATTCTTCAAATGTGTAAGTGGAGTGTTCGTATTCTGGCTGCATGAAGATGTCGCCTACCGTAACGCCATTAGTCCACTCCAAATCGAAGACGTTTTCTTTGTCCTGGATATAGGAAGCGAGGCGCTCTAAACCATAAGTTATTTCTGCAGATACCGGACGAGCTTCAAGGCCTCCAATTTGCTGGAAATAAGTGAATTGTGTAATTTCCATTCCGTCCAGCCATACTTCCCATCCTAAACCTGCTGCACCTAAAGTTGGATTCTCCCAATTATCTTCAACGAAACGTATGTCGTGTTGATTTGGATCTATTCCAAGAGCTTTCAAAGAGTCTAAGTATAGTTCTTGAATATTGTCAGGCGATGGTTTCATAATGACTTGAAACTGGTGGTGCTGATACAACCGATTTGGGTTTTGTCCATACCTTCCATCAGCCGGGCGCCGGGACGGTTCTACGTAGGCTACGTTCCAAGGCTCTGGCCCTAGGCTGCGCAAAAGAGTCATAGGTGACATTGTTCCTGCCCCTTTTTCGGTATCATAAGCCTGCATTAACAAGCAGCCTTGATCCGACCAATGTTTCTGAAGTGTCAATATCATATCTTGGATGTTCATACAATCCCTCCTTATTTATTTAGCAGAACGGAACCAATTAAATTAAAAATCCCGTCCCTATGTCTGAATAGACATAGGGACGGGATTTCCGCGGTTCCACCCTATTTGCTTCCAACCATATGGAAGCCACTTTCGATTGATTGCTCCAGAACGCCTTCACTGATCCATGACGCTTGTCTTCCACCATCACAAGCTCGCTATTGCCCTGGGGACTCAGTTACTACTTTCCTTCAACACAACGTAATAGTAAGTAATAGAATCATACTGAATTCGTATTTAATTGTCAATCCATCAAGGAATACCTAGAGGTGTATGCTACAAAAAAACTACTCATTTTTAAACAAGTCAAGCTGTTTCAGAAACTTCTTCGATTTAATAAAGTAACCACCATAACGATCATAATACTCATCAATGATTTGACGCAATAATTTCTTATTTTCATCTTTCATAGAGATTTGTCCCAGGCGTCTTACATCCATATGTAAAAATAATCGTAACAGTCTTGCAAGTGTCTCGCTCAAGCCGAATGCATCTTGATCTCTATGTTTACATCGAAAACAAAGAAACCCTCCTTCAAGGATAGAAAAATTAAAGGGGCCGTCTTCTTTGCCACAATTCACGCATCTGTCCACTATCGGGGCGAAACCAGCTTTTTTGAATAATTTCAGTTCATACATAAGACTCAGAATTTCTGCATCTTTTCCTTCGTTCATCCATGTCAATGTTTGTAAGAACTGTTCATAAATAAAAGGATCCGGCTGTTTTTCATCGACGAGTTTATCCGTCAGCTCAGCCAAATAGGACGCGTAAGCGGTTTTAATGATATCCTCTCGAATAGATCGAAGGGATGAGATCATTTCTCCTTGGCTCATCGAACCTAATCCGGATCCTATCTGTAGTAAATACATCCCATGGATAAAAGGTTGAGTGACCGAGGACATTCGGCTTTTCGGCTTCTTAGCACCACGTGCCATAACACCAATTTTACCTTTCTCCCTGGTCATCAATGTAACGATCTTGTGCGTTTCTCCATAATCCCTTGTACGAATGACAATGCCTTCGATCTTTTCTAACAAAGCGTTCACCTGCTTCTAATGTTACAAATTCAGATCCTCTGAAGGTTCTGATTCAGGTGAGGAAACTTGTGATTCATGAGACTGCTGATCTTGAGACTCCAATTCTTTCATTAACAAATAGCTTTCGATGCTGCCGGTTTGTCTAAACATGTTCCATGAAAGTTTGTCGAGCACAAGAAACACCGCCTTTCGGTATAATCATTTAAAAAGTAATGTCATTGATTATGTTCTTAGAATGCTTCCTCACACTGAATTCATAAGTCTTAATTTTTTCCAACTCTTAATATTCGTCTTCACGATATCCAAAGTCACTAAGTTGAATCTGCTTGTTTCTCCAGTCTTTTTGCACTTTTACCCAAAGCTCTAAATAGACTTTACTGCCTAACAAAGATTCTATATCCTGTCTTGCACGTTTTCCTATTTCTTTCAACATACTGCCTTGTTTTCCAATAATGATCCCTTTTTGGGATTTTCGCTCAACTATAATCGCAGCTTGGATATAAACAGCGTTCGAATTCTCCCTCGGCTCGATTCCTTCAATTACTACTGCTATGCTGTGTGGTATTTCCTCACGGGTGAGATGCAAAACTTTCTCACGAATAAACTCACTAATTACAAACCGCTCTGGATGGTCCGTGATTTGATCCTCCGGGTAAAACTGAGGTCCTTCTGGCAAGTGGTTTTTCAGCACTTGAATCAGGTGATTTACATTATTGCCTTCTAAGGCAGAAATTGGAATAATTTCTTCAAAGTCGAGTTTTTCTTTATATTGTTCAATAAGTGGCAAAAGCTGGTCAGGGTGCACTCTATCAATTTTATTAATAATTAAAAAAACAGGTTGTTCAACACGCTGTAAGCGATCAAGAATAAATTGATCACCACGGCCATAGCCTTCCTCCGCATTAATCATAAAGAGGACAGCGTCCACTTCATTCAACGTATTTTCTGCTACGTTGACCATATAATCACCGAGTCTGTGCTTCGGTTTATGGATCCCAGGCGTATCAATGAAAATGATCTGTGAGTCAGTATCTGTCATGACACCCTGGATTTTATTTCTAGTTGTCTGGGGTTTATCACTCATAATGGCAATTTTTTCACCAATCACACGATTCATAAACGTTGATTTCCCAACATTCGGCCGGCCTACGATCGTGACAAAACCCGATTTGAATTCTTCGGTCATAGATGTTCCTCCAATGATTACTTCAGTGTTACACTCTCTTTTATTTTACTACAAATTCATAAGAGTTTCATTTGTTCAGAATAACTTTGGTCCATAAATGAAAAAGGCAATGACCAAAGAGGCTATACTTGCAACCAAAACTGCGCCCGCAGCTATGTCCTTGATGATTCCTGCCATAGGATGATGCTCGGGGGCTAAATAATCTAAAAGGCGTTCCAAACTTGAGTTCACCATTTCAAGTGTGAGAACTAGAGCGATCGTCATAACAATCAAAGCCCATTCAAGGGGAGACAATCCTAAAAGAGCTCCCCCGATAATAGCTGCACTAGCTGCAAAAAGGTGAAAACGGAAGTTCCTCTCTGTTTTACATACCTCTATAAAACCGTTCCAAGCGAAGCGGAAACCTATGGACTTTTTCTTATTACGACCGTTGTAATCCGAACTCATGAAGAATTTCCTCTTGTCTGTTAAACATGACCTTTTCATCTTCATCGTTCATATGATCATAACCCAGGAGATGTAAGAATCCATGAAGTGCAAGAAAGCCAAGTTCTCTCTCCAGGGTATGACCATAGTCTTCGGCCTGCTCCTTCGCTTTATCTACAGATATGACAATATCGCCAAGCATTAAAGGCATGTCTTCATGTAAGATTTTCATTTCCCCTTCGCCTTCTTCTTGCATCGCGAACGAAATAACATCTGTCGGTTGATCTTTTTGACGGTAATTTCGGTTAATTTCCTGTATTTCGCTGTTATCTACAAAACTAATGGATACTTCCGAATCTGCCTGAATCCCCTCTTTTACACCTGCAAAATGAATAATGCGTTGGATAAGATCTACAAAAGCTTCATCGACTGAATTGGTTTCATCTTGAAAATCGATATGAATCATTATTTAGCCTCCTTCACCAATGTTTTTGTGTCTGGATACTGTATTCTTGAATGGAAGATGCCATTTAGTGTTTCACAAATGGCCAGCTCTAAAACCTTCAGTTCTTTCATAGTTAGTTCACAATCCTCAAACTGGCCATCTAACAGCCTTTCTTCAATAATCGCATGAACAATCTGTTTTATTTTTTCTTCAGTAGGACCACTTAAGGAACGGACCGCAGCTTCCACTGAATCACAGACACAAACAATGGCCGCTTCTTTCGTCTGCGGTTTAGGACCGGGGTAGCGATACTGAAACTCTTCTACACCTTCAAACTGATTTTTGGCTTGATAATAAAAATATTTTAGAAGAGTGGTTCCATGATGCTGCTCTGCAATGTCGATAATCTCTTTAGGAATCTTCTCTTCTTTTAATAGTTCTGCCCCATCATAAGGGTGGGAAATGATGATCTCTGCACTTTGTTCAGGATCTAAAAAGTCGTGCGGATTTCTCGTTCCCATTTGATTTTCGATAAAATAATGCGGGCGTATTGTCTTTCCAAGATCATGGTAATAAGCAGCTACACGTGCCAACAACCCATTCGCTCCAATTGATTCACAAGCAGCTTCACTCAGATTCGCCACCATTACGCTGTGATGATAGGTTCCAGGAGCCTCTACTAAAATTTTACGGAGCAGAGGGTGATTCGGGTTGGATAGGTTTAGCAACTTTTGGTCTGACAGGATGCCGAAGCCTGTCTCGATTAGTGGAAGCAGTCCCAGCGTCAACACCACTGTAAAAAAAGCTGCCAATGCTCCATATCCGCTGAAGGTCCCCCAATCCATCCAAGTATATCTTTCGAAAGAAATGAATGAGAAGAAAGTGATCATGCATATATTGATAAGAGCAACGCCTGTTCCTGCTCTTACGACTGCTGAACGGTCTTTATAATGAACGAGGAGAATTATACCCGAAAGCTGAGACATTGTCATGTACATACCCGCCTGAGCATTCAACACCCCAGCAATCTGTCCATTGAAAAGCAGACAAGCCATCAAAGCATAAACGACAGACATCACCACCGCCAGCCGTTCATCACATAATAATTTGATCAGCATTGCCCCCGAAGCGATCGGTAGTAGGAAGTAAAAGGGTTGATCGATTGTAACAAAGATACTGCACACTTTCATCAGTAATACCATTAACAAAGTAATGGTGAACATGACAGCTATATGCTGCAGTGTCATTTTTCTCTTTCTCGCTTTTATGCTTTCATACAACATCATACACCCTAACAAAAAGGAAAAGAAAGCGAGTCCGATCATCGGCCATATATCTTTTTGGTCTGAAAGCAATCCTGTCAATTGCAATTCTTCCATAATATCGTTCGTAATCGTGGAACCCTTTGAAACGATGACTTCTCCTGATCGAATCAATACTGGATTAACCTCTGCAGCCGCCTCTCTCCTTGCGTCCTCTGTTCGTCCAGCATCAAAGAAAGCGTTCTCAACCAGTCCGAATTCGCCTAAATCAACCAGGTTTTGTTTCAGCGATTCAGGGAGATTGGAATATTGAACTTTAAGGGCAAGCGATTGTTTCGCTTCATCAATGTCCTCCGACCGTATTCCTTCACGAAATGCAGCTTCTAAAGAAGTGATTAGAAGAGATTCCCCTTGATCTAAATCACTTGTATCCGCTCTCATAAGAGCTTCAAATATGCCTTCCGGAAGTTCTTGTGTTATGTCTTCAGATAAATAAGTTTGAAGAGTAGCCAACTTGTCTTCTAAACCGTCCTCTTCCTCTTCAGAACTTTTCACTTCTTCTACGCTGTCGAAAATCTCAACAATCATGGCTGTTCTTTCTGCCTCGATATCTTCTGATATCGTATAGCGATCTTCCACAGCCTGTGTAGTTTCTCTGATGAGCTGTTCCGTTCTTCTTTCATTTTCAACTGTGAAAGGAGCACGAATCGTCTCTGGTGCGGTACTAAACTTTTCTAAATCATATGTAGGAGTATTTACGTTGGAAAGGGACAATAGGAAAAAAAGAACCACAATACCAGTCGAAAAAGTGACTAACAAAGTTCGTTCCCGGAATAAATTCCATATTGAGAAGAATTTCTTTCTCATGTCCCCACCCTCTTTAACAATTTATTCCATAACCAACCAATAAATAAGACCCACACACATGGGCCTTAAGCATCGTCACCTTCGTAAGCATCGATAATCCTTTGTACGAGCGGGTGTCTAACTACATCGGATTGATCTAAATGTATAAATTGTGAACCTTTAACGTGTTTCAGACGTTCTTCTGCAACTTTAAGTCCTGACCTTACACCTTTAGGTAAGTCAACTTGAGTAATATCCCCCGTAATAATCATTTTAGAACCGAAGCCTAAACGAGTTAGGAACATTTTCATTTGCTCAGGAGTCGTATTCTGTGCTTCGTCTAAAATGGCAAAGGCGTCATCAAGCGTCCGTCCTCTCATATAGGCAAGGGGGGCGATTTCAATCGTTCCTCGATCGATCAAACGAGCTGTGTGCTCCGCACCAAATAAATCATGTAAAGAGTCATAAAGCGGGCGTAAGTAAGGATCCACTTTCTCTTTAAGATCACCTGGCAGGAAACCTAAACTTTCACCGGCTTCTACTGCAGGACGTGTTAAAATAATCCGCTTAACGTCTCCATTCTTAAGAGCGTTGACTGCCATGACGACTGCCAAGTAAGTTTTCCCTGTTCCTGCTGGTCCAATTCCGAATACAAGATCATTTTTTTTGATGGCTGATACATAGCTTCTCTGTCCAAGAGTCTTTACTCGAATAGACTTCCCTTTGGTGTTGCGAGTAATTTCGTCTTCAAATAAAGCTTCAAATTGATTGATCTTCCCTTTTTTCGCTAACTCAACAGCATACACGACATCACGTTCTGTAATCGTTAAGCCTTTACGGATGATCGCGAGTACAGACATTAAGATGCCTTCAACCAATTGTACATGTTCCGCTGGACCTGAGACACGGACTTGTTCACCACGAGATATAATAGTCACTTTCAATTGCTCTTCAATCTGCTTCAAATTTCTATCTTCAGTCCCAAAAAGGGCTAATGCTTCAGTTGTGTTATCTAATTGAATGTCAATGGTTTTTAAATCTTCTGGCATACTCAATCTCCTTGACTTATATACTTGGTCACTGCAATGTTTTCATGAACCTTAAATAATAGGATTAATTTAACTTTACCATTCTCATTCCGTTGGTGCAAAACTTTTTCACCCTTGATTTCAGAGTCTTTAGAAAGGTATTGTTTTAAGCTTTGTGAAGCCGCCTGAACACCTACCTTCTTCAAGTTTTCTTTAGTTGCTTCTAATGTGTGCTGATCGATTCGATAATGGTTTACAGTCATTAGCTGAATGGGTATTTGTTTGCCTAAGATCTCCCATTTTGTAGCCTGGGCCTCTTCTCTGTACATACCCTCTTTCCCGGACCACCATCCCCATACCGGAATTTGAATAGGACCAATGCTAACAGAGTATTGTTTTTCAACCTCCCCATCCGTCAATTGGACCACTTGTTTCAAGGGGAGGGTTTGCTCCACTTTGTACCATGTTTCAGCGATAACCTCACCTTCTGCGTGGACAAAAGTGTCTTTATCATCCACAAGAATCCCTGTAGCCAGAGGCTGGCCTTTTTTCACTACGTCATACACGCCTACGAGGGGGCGTCCCTTTTTTATGAATGCTTTGACTACCATTCCCTTTTTTGCTGCCACCAAATTGGATGGTCGATTGTTTTTATCTGTGTCATGGATCGTTTTTTCAACTCCATAGAGTTGATAGCTCGTCCCTTGTTTTTTCACACCTACCCACAATAAATCAGGAATGTCATTTAACAGTTTACTTTGAATTTCATTTGGATCACTCATCCCGATGGTAAGCTTTCCGGGCGAGACACCATAACTTTTCAATTTGCTCTCTACATTTGCTTCTAATTCTGGTGTCAACCCATCCACTTTAATAGACCAAAGAGTATTGGACAATAAGAAAATGAATACGACAGCCATGACGAAGGCTATTACGAGTGAGGTTCTTCTTATCATTTGCTTATAAAGAAAAGGAATACCCTTTCCTTCCATGATTGAAAGTTTGATTCGATATTTTTTCCTTAGTTGACGATAGATTGTCCATTCATTCAATCGGATGGACATTATGATTTCCTCATCGTTGACCCATTTCATATTGGATATCTGGCAGCCTCTTCTTGTGCAAGCTTGAAGAAAAGGCTCAATCAGTTTTCCACGGACACGAACAGTCATGATTCCGTGAATGAAATCATGTTGGTTCCCCATCCCCTCACCTCCGGATATTAAGAGTTAGGTAAAAACTCGACAGATTTCAATTCTCCTTCTAAAATCAGTTCTTCCTTAAGCATCATTTTCACACCGAGGTCTTTACCAAGTATTCTAACCTGGCCTTGTTTATATTGAATTCTGATTTCATGATCTGAGAAATGTAGAAGGCCTGTGTGATTTTCTATGTAGAAGTGTATGGATCCAATAGTAGTTATCCTAGGCAGATCGAGCATGACATCGGAAGGTAAATCGAAATAACGAGCGATCCAGGCACGTATTTGATGTTGCCATTTGGTCATACGCCTTCCCCCTCTCTTTTTATTTATACGAAAAACGCACGAATTGTATCACTACAATTCGTGCGTTTCCTTTATCTTTTTCTAGGATGAGAGCTGTGAGGTTTGTGAGCGCGGGGAGGGCCTAAAATTTCAGCCATGATAATCCCCTCTGAGACGCGCTTCTTATCCCACTTTTTTGGATCTCTCCAACCATCCATTTTAAGTTTATGGTGTTCTTCTGTGCCCATGGACCTTTTCATTGCACTATGTGTGTCTTTATTCGGTGTTTCATAAGTGAAGGTCTGTCGAGCATCGGATTGTTCAGCACGGTGATCAGAAATTTCATCTAAACGTCTTTGCTTCTCTTCATAATACTCTTTCAGCCTATCTTTACTCGACTTCGTTTCATGCTGTTCATTACCTGTTTGAGTTGCTGTTGTCGACGAAGATCTATCAGGTTCAGGCGAGGGTTCAGAGCGAGGAGAACCCATCGGCCGCTTTTTACGTTCTTCATCTTTTGTCATTCTGCTGAACCAGCTGATTACTCCGCCGATAATTGCAGCAACGATCAAAAAATTACTGAATATCAGATCGAGAAGGTCTCCCATAGTCATTCTCCTTTTTGTGGAGGGTTAACTTTCTTCCCCTTCACTGTTTTCATCCCCTGACATTTTTCCAAGTGTATTTCTCATATCCGTATCCGCATTAATGTTCTGATAATTCATGTAGTCCATGACTCCCATTTTACCTGAACGTAATGCTTCTGCAAGAGCTTGCGGCACTTGAGCTTCCGCTTCAACCACTTTTGCCTGCATCTCTTGAACACGTGCACGCATTTCCTGTTCCTGAGCAATCGCCATAGCACGGCGTTCTTCAGCTTTCGCTTGAGCAATGTTCTTATCTGCTTCAGCCTGATCTGTCTGAAGAATCGCACCGATATTTTTACCGATATCGATATCTGCAATATCAATAGACAAAATCTCGAAAGCTGTACCAGCATCTAAGCCTTTCCCTAAAACATTTTGAGAAATGAGATCAGGATTTTCCAACACTTTATTATGGTTCTTGCTGGAACCAATTGTTGATACAATTCCTTCACCGACACGGGCGATGACTGTATCTTCACCAGCACCACCGACGAGACGATCGATGTTCGCACGAACCGTGATTCTGGCTTTTGCTTTAACTTCAATTCCATCCATCGCAACGCCCGCGATGAACGGGGTTTCAATCACTTTAGGATTAACGCTCATTTGAACGGCCTCAAGTACGTCACGACCAGCAAGATCAATAGCAGCCGCACGTTCGAAACTAAGCTCAATATTTGCACGTTGAGCAGCGATTAAGGCATTAACGACTCTATCGACATTACCTCCTGCCAAATAGTGGCTCTCCAATTGGTTCGTATCAACATTGACCCCCGCCTTGTGAGCCTTAATCAGCGGGTTAATGACACGTGATGGGATGACTCGTCTTAAACGCATACCGACGAGTGTGAATATATTGATTTTAACACCAGCAGCCAAAGCGCTGATCCAGAGCATAACTGGAATGAATGTGAATAATACTGCTAATACGATAATAATGACACCGATGATGATCAGCGGCATAAGTTCTTGTAACGTCATTTC
>NZ_JRNX01000618.1 GCF_000786645.1 Halobacillus sp. BBL2006 | reverse complement strand
GGATTTTACGGCCATGGTAGACGACACTTGCATAAGGGCAGCCTGTCTCAGCAGAGATTTCGCGATAGTTTTTATCTGTTTCTCCAATCAATCGCTTCACTTCGCTGAGATCGTAATCATATTGCTTACTTCTCTTCGCCATATTTAAATCCCCCATTTTTTTCGTATGTCTAAATATATTGTATACAAATTTATCTATTAATAATAGTATAAGTTATGATTTTTTAACTATTTTGAAGATATAACTAATAAAATAAGCAGGGGGCAGCTATGTTAAAAAAAATCTTATATGCAACCATTCCATTAAGTATCATGATTATCTTGTTCATTTTCTCTTCACAGCCTTATCAAGAACAAGACTTACGTCCTACATTAAGTCAGTATCTCCCGCTCGAAACGATCGAGCCTTTGCTGCAGCCAATTCAATTCACTTATCATCATAAGGTGGTAAGTATTGAAACGCATGGGGTTGATGGAATGATTGAATTCTTCATTAGAAAAGGAGCTCATTTTTCTATCTACAGTCTGTTAATGTGGACGACTTATTTAGCTCTTCGTCAATTTTTTCGTAAAACAGTATGGCAGCTGTTAGGGACGGCTTTCCTCATCACCGTCTCCTATGCAGGATTTGATGAATTCCACCAGTCGTTGACGCCAAACCGGACGCCTTACATCGGTGATGTCTTCTTAGATAGTATCGGCGCCTTGACAGCAGGAGTACTGATATCGCTTTTTTACATAGGGAAAAGATACAGAAAACCCAGCGGATAATGTTCCGCTGGGTTTTATTAATTAGCTTGAAGGCGTGAAGATATTGTTTCTGCGCCATTTGTATTCACAGTTAGTGCTGCGATTTGATAATCAGACAGAGAAGTAGATAGCTGTTTCAACTGCTCGGGTGTGATTTGATCATACAAAGCCACCATTGTCGGACCAGCACCGCTGATATACATGCCTAATGCTCCTTCACCAAGTACTGTTTGCTGGACATGATCGAAACCAGAAATCAGGTTCTTACGGTAGGGCTGATGCCACTGATCTCTGCTCATCATTTTTCCAGCCAGAGCCCAGTTTTGTTCAGCGAGGGCGGCAACGAGCACATTGGCGGTACCACTTGCATGAACCGCTTGTTTGTAGCTCATCTCTGTTGGTAAAAGTTCTCGCGCTTTCTCTGTTTCAAGATGAAAATCAGGAACGACAGCGAGCCACGTCAAGTCCTCCAGTCCTTTTGAAAAACGAACGAAATCGAGATGATTGCCGTCATAACTGGAAATCATGATGCCGCCGTAAATGGCAGGTCCGACATTATCCGGATGCCCTTCAATGTCGCAGGCGATTTTCAACTTTTCAAAACGCGTCAACTGTAAGTCCAAGATGTGATTCGCTAATTCGATTCCTCCTACGACGGCAGTGGAAGAACTGCCGAGTCCCCGAGCAATCGGTACATCATTCGTCATCTCAACATGATGCGGAGGTACTGATTCATAGTGATATAAATTCGCCGTATAAAGGGCCGTTTTATGAACCAGATTTTCTTCCCCAGATGGGATGTATGGCTGATCTTTTTCCGGAACAGCAAAGTACCACTCATCTGCAGGCTGACAATCCATGGTGACATATTTGGATAAGGCGATTCCAATCGAGTCGAATCCCGGCCCTAAATTTGCCGAAGTGGCCGGAACTCGGATTTGAAACGATGTCATGATTTTACTCCTGTGACGGCTTCTGCAAACTGTTCGATATCATTTTCAATGACTGTCGGTTTGACTGGGCTTGTATCCATAGCTGTCACCGGATCTTTCAACCCGTTTCCTGTCAGGACATGGACCACTTTGGATCCTTGTGGAATCGTACCGTTTTTCACCTTTTTGATCATACCAGCGATGGAAGCGCAGGAAGCCGGTTCGGCAAACACACCTTCCTTTTGAGCTAGCAGCTGATAAGCCTCTACAATTTCTTCATCGGTTACTTCATCAATCAAGCCGCCTGATTCATCACGAGCGTTCAATGCTTTATCCCAGCTCGCCGGGTTACCGATACGGATCGCTGTGGCAAGTGTTTCTGGATCTTCAATGACCTGATTACGGACGATAGCTGCTGAACCGCTTGCTTCAAATCCCATCATCTTCGGAAGCTTGGATCCGTGACGTTCGTGATACTCTTTAAAACCTTTCCAATAAGCTGTGATGTTCCCGGCATTCCCAACAGGAATCGAGAGAACATCAGGAGCTTGACCAAGCGCATCACACACTTCAAATGCTGCTGTTTTCTGTCCTTCGATACGGTAAGGATTGACGGAGTTCACCAGTGTCACTGGTTCACGCTCCGCAATTTCACGAACCATTTTCAATGCTTGATCGAAGTTTCCTTTAATAGCAAAAATTTCTGCCCCGTACATGACCGCCTGTGCAAGCTTGCCTTGAGCAATTTTTCCATCAGGGATGACGACGATACAGCGAAGCCCCGCGCGAGC
>NZ_JRNX01000617.1 GCF_000786645.1 Halobacillus sp. BBL2006 | reverse complement strand
AAAACAATAAAAAAGACTAAATGTTTCCTCCAGTCGTCCGATAAAAGAAATGTAAGCCAAACATTTCGAAAGTCGGCCGACTTTTCTTTTTGGCAAAAATACTTTTGCTCTC
The DNA here is from genome assembly GCF_000786645.1 of Halobacillus sp. BBL2006. GTDB lineage: Bacteria > Bacillota > Bacilli > Bacillales > Halobacillaceae > Halobacillus. The sequence goes on along the minus strand of NZ_JRNX01000617.1, from coordinate 8,725 downwards.
CCACAAGGACGTGGGGGATAACAATCAAGGAGGATTATTTACTTATGCGTATTAATCACAATATCGCGGCTTTAAACACTTACCGTCAACTAGGACAGGCGAACAACGCTCAGTCCAACTCAATGGAAAAACTTTCTTCAGGTCTTCGTATCAATAATGCTTCTGATGATGCAGCGGGTCTAGCAATTTCTGAAAAAATGCGTGGTCAGATTCGTGGTTTGGATCAGGCATCTCGTAATGCTCAAGATGGAGTGTCATTGATTCAGACGGCTGAGGGTGCACTGAATGAAACCCATTCTATTCTTCAGCGTATGCGTGAACTTGCTGTTCAATCATCTAACGATACTAATACAAACGATGATCGTGCTGAAATTCAAAAAGAAATGGATCAATTAGGAAGTGAAATCGATCGCATTTCCACTGATACAGAGTTTAACACAAAGAAATTGTTAAACGGTGATATGGGTAAAGTTGCGCAGCAAGGTGCTGGTGCTGCTGTTTATTCTGGTTTACAAGCTACTGGAGCAGACTTAGGAAGTGGTAGCTACTCTTTAGATTTAAAAGCTTCTGGGGCAGATACTTTTACAAATACATCTGGTGATACCGCAGTTACTGCAGCCTCTGTTAATGATAATATTTCGGTAACAGGTGGGGCAGAGATAAAATACGGATCTTATACATTAAATGTATCTAACCATAATGGAACAACTGCTGATTTTGAATTGGTTGGTCCAGATGGAAAAACTACTACTTTAACTGGTCAAGCCGATGATGCCTCACTAGATATCGGTGGCCTAACTTTTGGCTTCAATACTGAAAATATTACAGGTGATGGTACAGTAAAATTTGACATGACATCAGCTGGTTTAGAAATTGATCTTTCAGGTGATAAAACAGTAAATAACTCAGCAATTGCTAACTATTCTGGTGGCAATCTAAACGTTGGGGGATTTGAATTTGAAGTTCTAACTAATCATGGGGCGGATGGTAATGCAAAAGCTATCAATGTAATTGACAAATCTGTTAAGTTCCAAATTGGTTCAAATCAAGGTCAAAGTACAGATCTTGCTATCAATAATATGGGGGCTACAGCACTTGGTGTAAATGGATTAGATGTTACTAATCAAACCGGTGCAGACTCTGCAATCACCACAATTGATGATGCTATAAAAAATGTTTCAGGTGAGCGTTCAAAACTAGGTGCTATTCAAAATCGTTTGGATCACACAATCAACAATCTTGGTACCTCTTCTGAAAATCTAACCGCAGCTGAATCTCGTATTAGAGACGTGGACATGGCGAAAGAAATGATGAACCAAACGAAGTCTTCTATTCTTGCTCAAGCTTCCCAAGCTATGCTTGCAAAAGCGAACCAGATGCCACAAGGAGTACTTCAACTACTACGTTAATAACAAAATTCTTGAAAGGACCCCATCTATCGGGGTCCTTTTTTCTCGTTAACTCTCAGTTAAATACATATGAGTTTAATAGCTGCTTGTTAATTGTTACTATTAAAATAATTCAGCAATTCATAAAAAAGAGAAGAGAGGAAAGAAATGCAACGATTAATGTGTAAAGGAAAAATTCATCGCGCTACCGTAACCGAAGCCGATCTGGATTATGTGGGCAGTATTACAATTGATTCTAAACTAATGAAAGAATCAAACATTAAACCATATGAAATGGTCCAAATTACGAGTTTGAAAAATGCAACTCGCTGGAAAACCTATGCGTTGCCAGCTCCTGCAGGCTCAGGGAAGATTTGTTTAAATGGACCACCTGCCCACCTTTTTTCACCTGGAGACATTGTCATAATTTTAAGCATGGGCATGTTTGAAGAAGAAGAAATTGAAGGCTTAGAACCTAAAGTCGTGTTTGTAGATGAAGAGAACAACATTACAAACATTGAAGAACATAGATTGCACTGGCCGGAAGACTAATCGAATTATTCAAAAGAAGTTCACCCTAACGTGGTGAACTTTTTTTGTGCTTAAAAATTTCAATGTTAGTCCGATATAAAGAATAATTAAACATGATTAGGGAGTTGTTGAAGGTGAATGTTCGAAATCATTTAACCCACTCACAACTTCTGCAGAGAAACGTTGAACAACTCGGTGCACGATCAACAGTTCAGGAGAATGGAGAAGTAATAGAAGCAGAGAAGCAGAATGAACCAATAATTATCGATAAAGAAAAATTGAAGCAAGTAGCTGACAGCATGAACGAGTTTCTGAAACCTGCACAAACGTCCATACGGTTTCAGTTTCATGAAAAGCTTGAAGAGTACTTTGTAGCGATTGTCGATAATGATACGAACCAAATTGTAAAAGAAATTCCGCCGAGAAAAATGCTCGACCTTTATGCGTCGATTGCAGAATCTCTTGGATTTATAGTCGATCACAAAATATAAGCAGGTGATAGTATGAGTGATATGCGAATCGGGGGCATTGCCTCTGGAATGGATATTGATAGTCTAGTAAATGACTTGATGAAGGCTGAACGGATGCCTTTAAATAAGATGGAACAAGACAAAGAGTGGTTAACGTGGCAGCGCGATGCATATCGTGATGTCAATAAACAATTGAGTGAATTGGACACCCTGGCTTTTGACATGAAGTTGGAGCGTACGTTCAATTCAAAAAATGTGACCTCATCCAGTTCTGCAGTATCCGCTACCGCTAGTGCATCGGCAGGGAACGGAGATTACACCCTTAGTGTTGAACAAGTGGCCACCGCAGCCTATAACTATAGTGAAGATACCATTACAAAAGATGGAACGACCTTTGATCCTGACGCTGCGTTAAGTACGCAACAAGGAAATTTAAAAAACGGCATCACTCTCGGAGAGACCTTTTCCATCACTACCTATAATGAGGACGGTTCTATAAATGAAGCCTCTTTTGAAGTTACGGGAGATAAGTCTTTGAATCAAATTTTATCTGAGATCAGTGACTCGGAGCTTGGCGTGCGTGCTTTTTATGATAAAAGTGCAGATAAAGTAATGCTTGAGCGAACAGAAACAGGGAACTTTAATCAAGATGAAACAGAGTTTTTGGGCGCTGAAATTGGGTTTAACGGCAGTGCAAGCTTCCTGGCAAACACTTTAGACATCAAGAATGGTGATAACTCTTCAGGAACATGGAAACTGAACGAAAAAGGTGGTCAAGATACTAAGTTCACCTACAATAACGGTCTTGAAATCACCAGCCACACCAACAAGTACACACTAAATGGGGTTCATTTCACCTTCAATGAGGTCACGGACGGCAATATTAAAGTGAATGTGACCAATGATGTAGATCAAGCTGTCGATAAAATCGTTGAATTCGTAGATAAGTATAATAAGATCATTGAAAATTTAAATGGAAAAGTAGAAGAAAGAAAATATAGGGACTTTCCTCCTCTGACCGAGAAGCAGAAGGAAGATATGGAAGAAAAAGAGATTGAACTTTGGGAAGAGAAAGCGAAAAGCGGCCTTTTGAGAAATGACTCTGTGATTGAAAGTACACTAGGTACCATGCGTACGAATTGGTACACCCCGATAGACAATGACGGAGATTTTACCATGATGTCAGAAATCGGCATCACAACTTCTTCCAATTACCGTGATAATGGAAAGCTATTGATTAACGAAGATGAACTGCGGACGGCATTAAATAATAATCCGGAATCTGTCCATAAGCTTTTTTCAGGAACAGATGAAAAGCCTGGAATTGCTCGAAGAATTGAAAACTCCATTCGTACAGGAATTAGTTCGATTGAGAAAAAAGCAGGGAAATCTACAACGCTCGACAATAACTTTTTATTGGGGCGTCAGATTGAGGACATTGGTAAGGAAATGGATGATTTTGAGGGCCGCCTCAACGATATTGAAGATCGATACTGGCGACAATTCGGAGCCATGGAAAAATTCATCCAACAAATGAACTCCCAGTCTGCGTTTATTATGCAAAACTTTAGCTGATTTTTATAAAAGGAAGTGTTAAATAGATGTCTATACAAGCCTATCAAAACAACTCAGTGGAAACGGCTTCTCCTGGGGAACTGACCCTGATGCTTTATAACGGTTGTATTAAATTCATTAAAATCGCTCGAAAAGCAATGGAACAGAGTGAGATCGAAAAGAAGAATACAAATATCCAAAAAGCTCAGAACATCATTCGAGAGTTGATGGTGACGATGAATCAGGATTATGCGATCAGCCAGGAGATTTTACCCTTGTATGATTACATGAATCGACGCTTGATGGAGGCGAATACGAAGAACGATACGGCCATTCTCGATGAAGTACAGGGGTTGGCAGAAGAGTTCCGTGATACATGGAAACAGGTCATTCTGCAAACGAGAAAAGTGCAGTATGGGCAAGGCGGCAACGTGTAATGAGTGCTTGGCAAGAGTTCTTAACCTTGACGAAAGAACTCGATGAGGTTATCCATCAGCCAGTGTCTGAAAAAAATCGTGCCAACGTATTGGATCGAGTGGACGTATTGCTTGATAAGCGCCAGGCGCTTATGGGAGAATTAACGCAACCAACTTCGGATCAGGAAAGAGCGGTGATTGAAGAAGTCAAAAAGCGGGATTTGAAAATCAATCAGAAGCTTGAATTCCTCTTCACGGATTTGAAGAAAGACATGCGCAATAATAAAAAGCAGAAATCCAGCAAACAACGTTACACCAATCCTTATCAAAGTGTGTCGAACTATGATGGGATGTTTTTCGATCATAAAAAGTAGCAGGTGATTTTTTTGTCAGAATTAACCGTAGAACAGCATCATATGCTTCATGAATACAATCAACTCTTACACACCGTAAGCGAAGCGTTTGAATACTTAGAACAAAACATAGAAGAAGAAGCTCCTACTGAAGCTCAGCAAGTGTTTGAGGATCTTCTACTTGCCTTTGAACAATTGTCCGTCAGTCACGAGCAAATGACCGTCCTCTTTGAAGAAGAAGTCGAGATGGCCACCCTCATTGCTGGGTTTGCCGAAATTGTTGATTCATTGAAAGATTGGTTCGTACTCGAAACGAACGCTCAAAAGCGGGAACTGTTGGCAGAAAAAGTGGTTCCGTCCTACGAGGGCTGGAAGGATCAGGTGCAGTTGTTCGTCAAACCGTATATTGCCCATTAGCAAGCAGCGTCACCTAAATGGTGGCGTTTTTTGTACCTCTATATCATTGTCGAAATACAGATTAAATCGCGATGTGATCGATCATCCCCCCTCTAAGAACCGCATAAAACTAAGGTTTCCAACAATTACCGACACAAAATCGACAAAATATTTTGAAAGTTTATGCAGGAAAGGGCTTGGGTATGATAGAATATATATCACATAAGGATGAAAGGAGGACACTTCTTATGCTACAGTACACCATTCGCGGTGAAAACCTAGAAGTGACGGATTCTATTAAAGAATATGTGGAGAAAAAGGTGGGCAAACTTGAACGCTACTTTGATACTCCGCCGTCATCCGAGGTTCATGTAAATTTAAGTGTCTACAATGATGAGCAGACAATCGAGGTCACAATTCCGATGAAGAACTTGCTTCTTCGAGCCGAGGAACACAACACAGATTTATACGCTGCCATCGACCTTGTGGTAGATAAATTGGAACGTCAGATTCGTAAGCATAAAACGAAAGTGAATCGCCGTTTCCGCCAGGAGGGTGCTCCGAAACACGTATTCGCAGAGCTTGAGCGTGAGGCTCAACAAGAACGCGAAGCGCAAGATGAAAGTGATTTTGATATTGAAATTGTAAAAACGAAACGATTTGACCTGAAGCCTATGGACAGTGAAGAGGCTGCGTTACAAATGGATATGCTAGGTCACAACTTCTTCGTATTTACGAATGCGAACACAGATGAAACGAACATCGTTTACAAACGTCGTGATGGCCGCTACGGCTTGATCGAAACTTGATTAAAAAATATTAATGAGAACACCTCTGCGATGCAGGGGTGTTTTTTTGGTCTCTATACTAAGAATACAATTTTCAACATAGATGCAGTAGATTTTATAATTTCTCCATAGTAAAATTTCCTTTTTCTCTATCTTAAGTCTTCCAAAAATCAAAAATTGCTCATTCGTCCCGGTTCACAAACCATGTTATAACAAAGATAACACGTTTTTGTCAGGGGGCGAACGAATGGAAAAGTCATCTCCACCATGTCATTGCAGTTACTTATATGAAAGGATCAAACGTCAAGAAGAAGCGATCGCTCAGCTTGTCGATATCATTGGCTCAACTAATCGCAGAGTCTATGAGCTGGATCAACGACAGCACGGTGTTGAGCACCAAATTGTGAGAGAACACCCGACCATCCTCCAAACCACTACATAATTCTCCTATAACCCGCTAATACCAGCCTCAAGCCTGTCATAAAAGCTCTGATAAATTTTTTGTATCTCAGCTTCTCTTAGTGTTATGATAATAGATGGATTACACTATTCAACCGAGATTTGAAATCAATAGAGGAGCGGTTGCAATGCTTGGAACTTTAAAGAAAATTTTTGGTGATGGAAATACGCGTCAATTGAAGCGATTAGAAAAGATTGCTGATGAAATCGACGCTCTTGAATCTGAATACGAAAAGCTATCAGATGATGAACTACGCCAAAAAACTGAAGAATTCAAAGAACGCCATCAAAAAGGCGAAGACTTAGATGATTTATTAGTAGAAGCCTTCGCGGTTGTCCGTGAGGGTTCTAAACGTGTGTTAAATATGCGCCCGTTCACCGTACAGCTGCTGGGTGCGATTGCTCTCCATGAGGGTAATATTGCAGAGATGAAGACAGGGGAAGGTAAAACCCTTGCTTCCACGATGCCGGCCTATTTAAACGCCATTTCTGGTAAAGGCGTTCACATTATCACTGTCAACGACTACTTAGCTAGTCGTGACGCAACAGAAATGGGCGAGCTGTACCAATTTCTTGGACTTACAGTTGGACTCAATTTGAATGGAATGTCCAAAGATGAGAAGCGCGAAGCTTACAATGCTGACATTACGTACGGTACGAACAATGAGTTCGGTTTCGATTACCTGCGTGACAATATGGTCCTGTATAAGGAACAGATGGTTCAGCGTCCACTTAACTTCGCGATCATTGATGAGGTCGACTCGATTCTGATTGATGAAGCACGTACGCCATTGATTATTTCCGGTACGGCTTCTAAGTCTGCGGATCTTTATCAATCTGCTAATGCATTCGTGCGTCTGCTAGAAAATGAAGAAGACTTTACGTACGACGAGAAAACGAAAAACGTGCAGCTGACTGAAGAAGGTATCAACAAAGCTGAACGCTTTTTCAAGATCGAAAACTTATTTGATCTATCGAACGTCTCCTTGATTCACCATATCAACCAGGCGTTGAAAGCTCACACCTCGATGCAGCGCGACACGGATTACGTCGTTGATGAAGGCGAAGTCGTTATTGTCGACCAGTTCACCGGTCGTCTAATGAAAGGACGTCGCTATAGCGATGGATTGCACCAGGCGATTGAAGCCAAAGAAGGTCTTGAAATCCAGAATGAAAGCATGACGCTAGCATCTATTACTTTCCAGAACTTGTTCCGTATGTATGACAAGCTTTCTGGAATGACAGGTACAGCGAAGACGGAGGAAGAGGAATTCCTCAACATCTACAACATGCGCGTTATCGTTATTCCAACCAACCGAGACATCGTCCGTGATGACAAGGCAGATCTTGTTTATAAGACGATGGACGGGAAATTTAAAGCGGTTGTTGAGGATATTAAAGAACGCTATGAAAAAGGACAGCCTGTTCTTGTTGGTACTGTAGCGGTAGAAACGTCAGAAATCATTTCCCGCTACTTGAAAAAAGCCGGCGTTCCTCATAACGTCTTGAACGCGAAGAACCACTTCCGTGAAGCAGAAATCATCGAAAACGCCGGTCAAAAAGGTGCAGTTACAATCGCGACCAACATGGCCGGTCGTGGTACCGACATCAAACTTGGGGAAGGCGTCAAGGAAGTCGGTGGTCTTGCGGTCATCGGTACCGAGCGTCACGAATCACGCCGTATCGATAACCAGCTTCGAGGACGTTCCGGACGTCAAGGTGATCCGGGAATGTCTCAGTTCTATTTGGCTACAGATGACGAACTGATGCGTCGATTCGCTTCTGACAACATCCGCAGCATGATGGACCGTCTAGGTATGGATGATTCTCAGCCAATCGAAAGTAAGATGATTTCCCGTGCTGTTGAATCTGCTCAGAAACGTGTAGAAGGTAACAACTTTGATGCACGTAAAACAATCCTTTCTTACGACGATGTGCTTCGTCAGCAGCGTGAAGTCATTTACAATCAGCGTTATGACGTATTAACTTCCGATAACCTTCGTGAAATCATCGAGCAAATGATTGAACGTACGGTTGCCCAGTCTGTTGGAGTTCACACGAGTGACGAAGAAGAAGAGAACTGGGATCTTGAGGCACTGGTCGAGTACGTTCGCGCGAACCTTCTGTTTGAAGGGGACGTGACCGTAGCTGACCTGAAAGGAAAAGATCCTGAAGAGATGCAGGAACTTATCCTTGAAAAAGTGAAAATGCGTTACGATGAAAAAGAAGAAGAACTTACGGAAGAGCAAATGCGTGAGTTTGAAAAAGTTATCCTGCTCCGCACGGTTGACCAGAAATGGATGGACCATATCGACCAAATGGATCAGCTTCGCCAGGGGATCCACTTGCGAGCGTACGGTCAAAACGACC
>NZ_JRNX01000616.1 GCF_000786645.1 Halobacillus sp. BBL2006 | reverse complement strand
TTGCCTTCTTCGTCGACTATGACTCCAGCTTCTTTAAAGTCGAAGTCAATGGCGCCACGCCCCATTCGTTTTTTACGTAATGTTTGGGCTAGCCCTGCCATTTCTCGGAACATCGGGACAAGATCTTTATATTTTTCGATCAGCTCTTCATCTTCATCCTCTAAAATGCTGTTCACATCTTTATAGGTCATACGCTCGTTCGTTTTAATTACACTTTGGAAAATCTCATGATTGACGACTTCGCCACTCTTATTGATTTCCATTTCACATGACAGTGTCAAACGATCGACTTGAGGGTTTAACGAACAGATTCCATTCGATAGACGGTGAGGAATCATCGGGATAACACGGTCTACTAAGTACACACTTGTTGCTCGTTCCCTTGCCTCTTTATCAATCGGTGAATTCTCTTCCACATAATAAGTTACGTCGGCAATGTGAACACCGAGTTTGTAATTTCCATTCTCCAGCTTTTTAACAGTGACGGCATCATCAAGGTCTTTTGCGTCAGCCCCATCAATCGTTACGATGGTTTCATCCCGAAGGTCGCGACGATTTTTAATTTCATCCTCACTGATTTGGTCAGGTGTCTCTGCAGCCTGTTCCAACACTTCATCCGGAAAATCTACTTTGATGCCGTGTTTATAAATGATAGAGATAATATCGATACATGGATCATTTTTATGTCCAAGAATTTCTACGATTTCTCCCTCTGCACTCATGCGGTCTTCAGGAAACTTCGTAATATTTACAATAACCTTATGTCCATCGACCGCTCCGTTTGTTTGACCCTTTGGAATGAATATGTCATTCGGAATACGCTTATCATCTGCAATGACAAAACCGAAGTTGCGGCTTGATTCATACGTACCGACCACTCGAGTAGTGGCCCGCTCCAGAATCCGAATCACCGTTCCCTCTGGTCGATGACCGTCTTCGTCTCTTTTTTCGATCCTGACAAGTACTTTGTCATTGTTCATTGCAGAATTTAAATCAGAATGGTGTAAATAAACATCATCTTTTTCTTCTTCATCCGGAATTAAAAACGCAAACCCTTTGGCGTGCATCTGAATACGGCCCCGGATCAAATTCATTCTTTCTGGAAGTCCAAATCTGTTTTTCCTTGTCCGGACTAGCTCTCCTTCTTCCTCTAATCCATTTAGAGTTTTCATGAGGATCTTAAACTCATCGGCATTATCGAGTTCCAAGGTTTCTTCTAATTCTTGTACGGATAATGGCTTTGATGCAGTTTCTTTGAAAAAGTCTAAAATTTTCTGTTTTAAATCTGTACTCATATGCCTTACCTCCTCTTAAATGAAGGACAAGACTCTAGAATCATGACCAGTCCAACGACTCAAGAAATTCAAGAATATCTTCATGAAGTTGCTCTTTTTCTTTATCCATCGTAATGACATGTCCAGAGTTTTTGTACCATTTAATATCTTTTGTATCAGCTTCAACTTGTTCATAAATATAATTTGCACTTTCGGTGTTAATCATTTCGTCTTGTTCTGCTTGGACGACAAATGTAGGCGTATAAATTTGATCGACATCATCATGAACAGATGTGATGAATTTGCCCAATTCCTTGAACATCTTTTCAGAATCTCCAAGCATTTCTTCAACCTCTTTGTCAATGGTTTTTTGATCTTTACCCTCTAGCTGCTTGTACTGACGAGCTTTGAATTCGAACCCTTGCGTCAGTTGTTTTTCATTATCAAAAAACATTGGAGCACACATCGTCACTAGCCCTTTAATCGGTTCAGAATAAGCTAGTTTTAACCCTAGCACTCCACCCAGGGATAATCCAGCTACCGCAATCTTATTGTAGCCTAGTTCTCTAAGATGGTTCAGTGCTTCCTTCACATCTGCCCACCACTCCTCGGGACGAGCGTCAATGAGAGCTTCTAATTCTTTCCCATGTCCACGATAAATTGGTGCGTGAGTGGTGTATCCATGCTTTTGCAGGAAGCGTCCGAGCATCCTTACATCAGCAGAGTGGCCAGTAAATCCATGTAGTAACAATACCGCACGTTCACCTTCCTCAAACGTAAATGGCTGAGGTTGTTTAATCTTCATAACATTCTCTCCTTATTTCATCTATTTCCTTATTTGATTATTTCATTCTCTTTTGCAACGTTTTCTATTTTACCAAAATCAAGTTCCAGTGGCATTAATAAGAAAAGCAGAAGTTTAATGTTCTTCTGTGATTGCTTTATACCCTGGATGGTAACAGCTGAAATCCTCCATTGGGTATAGAAAAACCGCGCTATATATGAGCGCGGTTTTCATCATTTATTCATTTTCACCCTAGCACGTAAGCGGCCAAAAACGCCAAAACAAAGAAAAGAACAGCTGTAACAATGGTCGCTTTGTGCAGTACAGCATCTATTCCACGAGCCTTTTGCTTCCCAAATAATTGCTCGGCCCCTCCAGAAATCGCTCCTGAAAGACCGGCACTTTTACCAGATTGTAATAGAACAAGAACGATTAGAGCGATTGTATCAATAGCTAATAAAGTAATTGCAAGTGTTTCCATGATGTGCCAACACCTCCTAAAGACGTACAAATGACTAGATTAAATGTAGCATAAAAGCATTCGTCCATCAAGACAATCTATCCGCATTTATTTGAAAGGATAGCAAACTCAAATAAAACCATTCTCCGGCTGCTTGAATAGTGAATAGCACCCGAACAAAAGCTAATCAAATCAACAAACTGTATGATTACAATATTTAATTGATCAGTCCGATATCAATAATATTAAGTCTTCCTCAATTCCTTGAGGTCTTATGTCCATCTATCTTTTACAAACTCGCTTCCCTAATGATTTTAAAGAGATCTCTCAAAACCCTCCTCATCCGCTGAGCGTTTTTGACTGTTATTTGGTTGTTTTTGATTGTTTTTGATAGTTTATGGTTGATTTATGTAAGGGCTTACCTTATTATAGAAAGTGAGATAAGGAAAAGGAGGTGTGGGCTCGTTGCTGACTCCTGAGCGACACCAAGTCATTCTAGAAACGATCAAAGAACATCATACGGTAAAACTTAAGGAATTAGTGAACCATACGGGCGCATCAGAATCTACCATCCGTCGCGATCTAGATCAATTAGAACGGAACGGCAAAATTCGCCGTGTCCATGGCGGTGCTTCCTTAAAAAGCTCGGCTAGTGATGAACCAACTTTGATTGAAAAGACAACAAAGCATCGAGAAGAAAAAATCACAATTGCCCGCTACGCAGCTTCATTAGTACAAGATGGTGATTGTATCTTCATTGATGCAGGATCGACGACTTATGAAATGATTCCTTTTTTAAATGCAGATGATATTACAGTCGTCACCAACGGCTTAAACCACTTAGAATTATTGAACGAATACCAAATTAAAACTTTTGTAGTAGGCGGGTATGTAAAACACCGCACGAGAGCAGTTGTAGGAGCAGGAGCGCTCACTAATCTTCAGCAGTACCGATTTGACCAATGTTTCATGGGTACGAACGGAATTTCCTTAGATAGCGGTTATACAACGCCTGATCCAGAGGAGGCTGCGGTTAAACAAACGACATTGTCTTTATCTCAACAACGATATGTCCTCGCTGATCATTCAAAATTCGATGAAGTTGCTTTTTGTAAGTTCGGAAATCTCGATGAAGCAGACATTGTGACGAACTATCAAGGAAGCTTACTTAAAAACTATAAAGAAAAAACAAACAT
>NZ_JRNX01000615.1 GCF_000786645.1 Halobacillus sp. BBL2006 | reverse complement strand
TAAAAAAATAAGACCCGGTGAGAAGCACCGGGTCGATTGATCAGCGATTTCCTTTTACATAAGCTTCTCCTAATGACTTAGGAGCTTCCGCACGGCCGATAAATCCGGCTAATGCGAGAATCGTCAGAACATAAGGAGCGATTAACAAAAAGATTTGTGGAACATCTGCCAGCAAAGGAATGCTGGAGCCTACGATACTTAAACTTTGAGCGAACCCAAAGAAAATCGCAGCACCTAGTGCGCCTAAAGGATGCCATTTCCCAAAAATGACGGCTGCAAGAGACATGAATCCCTGACCTACGATCGTTGCATGGGAAAAGTTCAGTGCAATCGTTAGAGCGAACACAGATCCGCCAAGTCCGCCGAGTGCTCCTGAAATCATAACAGCCACGTATCTCATCCCATATACATTGATTCCGTTCGTATCTGCAGCCATCGGGTGCTCTCCTACTGAACGCAGACGTAAACCGAAGGAGGTCTTATAAATGATGAACCAGGCTACAAAAGCTAAAACAATCGCTAAATAGGAAGTGATGTACATCCCTGAGAAAAATAAATCACCAAGTACTGGGATTTTGCTTAGCAAAGGGACATCTGTCGTATAGAAAGGGCGCTCAACCATATCCGTCTGCCCTTTGTCATACCATTGCTTTGTCAAAAATAAACCGATGCCTAGAGCCAGGAAGTTAATAGCTACGCCACTGACAACCTGATCAGCTCTAAAGGTTATTGAAGCCACCGCATGTACAAGAGCAAATAAGGCAGAAATGATCATAGCCACCAAAATGGATACCCACGGAGTAGCACTGCCAAAGGTATCATAGAAAGTTAAATTGAAAACTATCCCGATGAACGCTCCCATAACCATGAGACCTTCCAGTCCAATGTTAATAATTCCAGAACGTTCACTAAAAACACCACCCAGAGCTGTAAAAATCAGAGGGGATGCAAAAAAC
>NZ_JRNX01000614.1 GCF_000786645.1 Halobacillus sp. BBL2006 | reverse complement strand
GCCGCCGCTGCCGGCTCAGGAAAAACGGCCGTGCTCGTTGAACGCATCATTCAGAAGCTTTTGCATAAAGAGTCGCCCGCGGATATCGATTCGTTATTGGTCGTGACGTTCACGAACGCCGCTGCACAGGAAATGCGTAACCGTGTCGGCCAGGCGCTTAGCCAGGCTCTGGAGGAAAACCCCGGCTCGCACCATTTGAAGAAGCAGTTGTCACTATTGCAGAATGCTTCTATTTCTACTTTACACTCGTTCTGTATGGAAGTCGTAAGAAGGTATGCCTACATGCTTGATTTAGATCCTGGCTTCCGAATTGCGGATACAATTGAATCGGATTTGATTCAGCAGGAAGTGTTAGAGGATTTATTTGAAGATTGGTATGGCAAAGAAGGGGAAGAACAAGAACGCTTCTTCGATGTCGTCGACCGTTTTTCCAGTGACAGAAGCGACCTTGATGTCGAAAAGCTCGTCTTGGATCTTTATACGTTTGCTACACAAAATCCTTGGCCAGAGGCATGGCTCAATCAGATGGTCGAAATGTACGAAGTGAAGGAAGGAATGGGAGAAAAGGAACTTCCGTGGTTGAATCTTTTAAAGCAAGAGGTTCACAGCCAGTTGAAAGCGATGGAAGTCGAAGCGAAGCAATTCTTAGAGCTGACGAGAGAACCGGATGGTCCCTACAATTACGGAGAAACAGTGGATCAGGACCTCGAAATGATCCAGCATGCAAAAGGAGCTCTCGAACATTCATGGGAAGAGTTGCAATCGTATATGGGCGAGAGCAAATTCGCGGCCTTGTCCCGCAAGAAGATGGATTGTGACGAAACAAAAAAAG
>NZ_JRNX01000613.1 GCF_000786645.1 Halobacillus sp. BBL2006 | reverse complement strand
TCCAATGTTAATCCCGATAAGTACAGCTACTGTAATAAACAACGTCACTAGTTTAGAAATGGTCATCTCCCCCCTGACAGGCTTTTTATAAAGTACGGTTAAGATACGGAAAAGGTTTCATGATCAAGAAAAATCCCCCATCTGCCTGAGATGGGGGATGAGGACTTACAGATAGGTATAAAGGTTGTTAACCGCTTCAGATAAATCTTCATGGATGACGAAATCAAAAAGACCATCTTTGGCCGTCGGCTCGTTATTAATCATTGCTGTGGTAATCCCTTTCTCAGCAGCATAATAAGGTAAGAGGCTGAAAGGGGTCACTAAAAGCGAGGTTCCCATGACGAGAAGCAGGTCTGATTGATTGATGACCTTCTCTGCCTCTTCGTGGGCGGTAATCAAATCACCAAATAATAACACATCGGGCTTCAAAATGGATTCACACTGATTACAATAGGGGACAGGGTCCTGCATCACATAATCGAGCGAGAATGATCGTCCGCAGTTCGTACAGCTTGAGCGGTTCAAAGTTCCGTGATACTCGATCACTTTCTGACTATCTGCAAGATGGTGGAGTCCATCGACGTTTTGAGTGATCACCGTTACTCCTCGTTCATTATTTTCTAATTCTTTTATAAATTGATGAACAGCGTTCGGTCGATAGTTCTTCAACAATTTCAAGCGGAAAATCGCTTTATACTTCTTCCAAAAGTCGTTAGGATTATGGAAGAAATAATCGGTTGACATGTAATATTCTCTTGAGTCATCCTCACTCCATAGTCCTTCACTTGAACGGAAGTCAGGAATACCGCTGGCTGTAGAAACACCGGCACCTGTCAGGACAACAACATTCTCTGCATTTTTCAAATGTAACGCTAGCGTTTTATACATGCAATCACTCTCCATGCTTCTTACCTCTTATTAAAGCCTTTCTTCTGAACCAAGTCTGTAACATCCATTCTCATTGGAGTCGTAAATCGACGCAGCATTTGATCTGTCCAGGTATCCACACGGTTGTTGCTGGAACGGGATTGATAATAGGCCGCAATTTTTTCATCAAAGTTATTTAACTCATCTGTCTGGTCTCTATATTCATTCTCAAAATAAACAGCCTTTCTTGGCAGGCGAGGTTTTTTGTTCGGCTCATGTGCAGGCACTCCAAGAACCATCCCGAATAGAGGAATAACGTGTTTTGGTAAGGAGAGCAGCTGATCTACACGATCCAATTGATTACGAATCGATCCGATATAACAAATACCTAGACCCATTGATTCAGCCGCAATCGCAGCGTTCTGTGCAGCCAATGCCGCATCAATTGCTGATACAAGGAAATGCTCACTGTTCTCAAGGTTTGGTTTCATGTCCTCATACTGCTCCTCTGCAGCATGAAGGGTATGTCGGTGTAAGTCAGCACAAAAGATGAATAAATGTCCATTATCTTTGACATACTTCTGGCCAGTGACCTCTGCCAGCTCTGACTTTTTCTCAGGATCCGTTACACCAATGATGGTATAGGCCATCATGTAACTGGAGGTCGAAGCCTGCTGGGCTGCATCCAGTATGATCGCTAGCTGATCTTCACTTACAGGTTCATCTTTGAATTTTCGTATAGATCGATGATTTAATAAGGTTTCTATTGTTTGATTCATGGTTTTCCTCCTACATCTAATTGTACATCCAAACCGTCTTCGTGCCGGCAGCCACCTCGGTTTCAGAAGCAGCGGCATTACTGACAATTTGAATCTGCTTGTCTTCCATAAAAGTAACAGATTGAATGCTATATTGATAATGATCTGGCTTAGGAATCAACTTTTGCCCGTCCTTCAGTTCAATAGATACCGGTTCCATTGCGGAAAGGTCCATTACAGTCAGGTGGTGCTTTTTCTGCCCCTCTATACTCCTCTCAAACAAGAAGGCGATATAAGCTCGATCATCTGAATGTTGGATCTTAGCCAACGTGCTCAAGTCGTTCAATAAGAAAGATGTTTGCCTTTGAAAATCAAGCAGCAAATAAGAGCAAGCGTCGTCGTGACAAGCAAATTCTGCTAAAAATTGATCGTTTCCTATCGGGGTAAAGGAAAGGGAATGCAGCTTTTCAGCAGGGTTTTCAAAGTTTTCGATGTAACTAGAGAGAATTGGAAACTTCTGTGAGTGAAAAGTATACGTGTGATCACTCAGCTGCAAAGGGATTTCTATTTCATTAAGATCGGCTGACTCTTCAGAAGAGGTTTCTTCTACCGTTGTTTGAGCGTGCTTATTTGTCTGCTCCCTTGTTTCAGCGGAAGCCTGGCATCCTATCACCATGATACTAAGTATAAACAAAGTGAATCCTAGTTTATTCATTTTTCATAACCCTCACTCTAAAATCTTCTATTTTAGAAAAGGATACCATATTCCGCATTCTTTGATAAAAACGAACATAATTGTTTGGAGTTTAACCGGATGGGAAGGGATTTGTCGATTTATGAAGAATTATAACTTAATAATAATATTCTGCTGGAGGTGGGCGATTTGGCGAAAGTCTTTGACTTTGAATATTATAGGATGAAGAAATTAGTAGAGAAGAGGTTCAGGAGCAGAGGGTTGGTCTTTGAAGTGTACATGTCTACTGTTGAATTTGTGCATTACTACATTGAACCGTCTTACGATAATCCTGTGGAGCACTTGACGACAGATGTTAGTCTTAAGCACCTCTATGATGGAAACAGAGACCGTTTTATTGCAACCTTTTCTGCACTCGTGAAATATTGGGAAATTGAACCGATGCCTCATAAAGAGCTCCCTATAGATCGTGAGTTTGAAATGTTTCCTACACTTGGTGATTTATGCAAATATATAGAAAAAAGGGTGAAATACCTATAAGACTATTAAGCCTCATAGCTTTCACCCTTCTTCGTATTGACAATCCCTACATAAAATTGTGTCACGCCCATCGCTAATATAATTGGGCCGATACTAACTGCGAAAGCGGGACTAATCATGATTTGGATCATGCCTGCCAATAGCACCATTCCATACCTTTTTGCTCTGAAAGAATGATAAGCCCAAAAGACGGACAGGGCGAACACAACCCACAAGACCGGCATGAACCAGGTTACTCCAAGTAATGCTTCCATGTGTGATAACTCCTTTTTTTAGATTTTTTAGAAAATTTTATAATATTGATATGGTACCACTTATAAAGCCGCCATTACAAGAG
>NZ_JRNX01000612.1 GCF_000786645.1 Halobacillus sp. BBL2006 | reverse complement strand
TATTTCACTAAACAAAAATGAAAAAAGGCAGGCTATACTTTCGTTACAACAACAAACGAAAGGTGGACCTTTAACATGATTATCGGAATCCCAAAAGAAATTAAAAACAACGAAAACCGAGTGGCGATCACTCCATCGGGCGTTGTCAACTTGATTAAGGCTGGCCATAAGATCCTCATCGAAGCGAATGCAGGAGAAGGCAGCAACTTCACCAACGAAGAGTACAAAGAAGCCGGTGCCACAATTATTGAAAGCGCTTCCGATGTTTGGGCACAATCTGAGATGGTCATGAAAGTGAAGGAGCCGCTTCCAGCTGAATACGGCTACTTCCGCAAAGGCCTCATCCTCTTCACTTACCTTCATCTGGCAGCAGAACCTGAGCTGACCGAAGCACTGCTAGAGAACGAAGTGACAGCAATCGCATACGAAACGGTTACTGCCAACAATAAGCTTCCACTTTTGACACCAATGAGTGAAGTGGCCGGCCGAATGGCGACACAAGTCGGTGCTCAATATCTAGAGAAATCCTATGGCGGAAAAGGTATTCTCTTAAGCGGCGTGCCTGGCGTATCACGTGGTAAAGTTGTCATCATCGGCGGCGGAATTGTCGGAACGAACGCAGCAAAAATCGCCATCGGACTCGGTGCTCATGTAACGATTCTTGATTTGAACCCTGATCGACTGCGCGAACTTGATGATCAATTCGGATCGGACATCCAAACGCTTATGTCCAACCCGCTTAACATTGCTGAAGCCGTAAAAGAAGCAGATCTTGTCATTGGTGCAGTTCTCATTCCAGGAGCAAAAGCACCAAAACTCGTAACCGAAGACATGGTCAAATCCATGAAAGAAGGATCTGTCATAGTTGACGTGGCGATTGACCAGGGCGGAAACTTCGAAACGGTTGATCACATCACAACTCACGATAATCCGATTTATGAAAAACATGGCGTGCTTCATTACGCAGTCGCAAACATTCCAGGGGCGGTTCCACGCACAGCAACGATCGCTTTGACGAATGTGACGATCCCATATGCTATTCAAATCGCGTCTAAAGGCGTAACAAAAGCAATTGAAAATCCAGCTATCGAGCAAGGCGTCAATACTGTAAACGGCAAGCTTACGTATGAAGCTGTCGCTCGTGATCTTGGCTATGAATATATACCGGTACGTGAAGCATTTAAGCAGCCTGCTCACGCTTAACCAAAAATCCTCTCCATATCTTATGGAGAGGATTTTTTTGATCAGGGGTGGGTGATTCAAAGGGATAATTCGTTGATTTTTATACTAATGGGATTGATTCTTAGCTCCGTGGGTGATTTAGTCTAGATCGGCGGTGATTTTTCGATTAAGGTGATTGAAAAAGCGCTGCAATTCGTTGATTTTCACCCCCCCCCTGATTGATAGTTTTTAGATTTTCGGCTCAGGATCACTCCTACTTTTCATTTTATTGTAATAAAAAGGATTCTAGCGGACTTATGTCTAATTTATCTCTAGCAAAGGAGTGATTCTATTGATAGTAAAAACAAGAAAATTCCCACGTCACCTCGCCACCCTGAAAATGCTCGCCCGCCGAGTGAGGCCATCGCATCCCAATTATTTAAAGCTGAAAGAA
>NZ_JRNX01000611.1 GCF_000786645.1 Halobacillus sp. BBL2006 | reverse complement strand
TTTTCATTCTTTTTTTGATAATGTTAAGCAAACCATCTTATGAAAGTAAGTTAAAAGAAACCAGGGTGATTGAATGGCGAAAGATACAGTATTAACTGCTGAAGAAGTGATCGAACAAGCAAGTAAATATTTGAATGACTTTGATCTTGCCTTCATTCGTCGTGCGTATCAGTTTGCTGAAAGTGCACACAGTGATCAATTCCGTAAATCAGGAGAACCCTACATCATTCATCCGATTCAAGTAGCAGGTATACTTGTCAATTTGGAAATGGATCCAGAAACAATCGCCGGGGGTTTTCTTCACGATGTCGTGGAAGATACGGATGTGACGCTGGAGGAAATTGAGAAGGCGTTTAATACAGAAGTTTCTATGCTTGTCGATGGAGTTACAAAACTAGGAAAAATTAAATATAAATCAAAAGAAGCTCAACAAGCTGAGAATCACAGGAAGATGTTCGTCGCAATGGCGAAGGATATTCGTGTCATTCTCATTAAATTAGCAGACCGTTTGCATAATATGCGCACGTTGAAGCACTTGCCTGCCGAGAAACAGCGAAGAATTTCTAATGAAACACTGGAGATTTTTGCTCCTTTGGCGCATCGTTTGGGGATTTCTACAATAAAGTGGGAGCTCGAAGACACAGCACTCCGTTATTTGAACCCACAACAATATTACCGGATTGTTCATCTTATGAAACAGAAAAGAAACGAGCGGGAGCATTACATTGAAGAAGTCATCGATGAAATCCGTGATCAGCTGAAAGAAGTGAATATTGACGCTGATCTCAATGGAAGACCGAAACACCTCTATAGCATTTATAGAAAAATGGTGCTTCAAAATAAGCAGTTCAATGAAATTTATGATTTATTAGCTGTAAGAATTACCGTGAACAGCATCAAGGATTGTTATGCTGTCTTAGGAATTATCCATACGTGCTGGAAGCCCATGCCAGGAAGGTTCAAGGATTATATTGCGATGCCTAAGCCTAATCTTTACCAGTCCCTTCATACGACGGTAATCGGTCCAAAAGGAGACCCCCTCGAGGTTCAAATCCGCACACACGAAATGCATGAGATAGCTGAGTATGGAATTGCGGCGCACTGGGCTTACAAAGAAGGCAGACCACATACAGCCGAACAATCTTTTGAAGAGAAGTTGACATGGTTCCGCGAGATTCTGGAATGGCAAAGTGAAACCCATGATGCTGAAGAGTTCATGGAGTCCCTTAAAGTCGATCTGTTCTCCGATATGGTTTATGTATTTACTCCAAAAGGAGACGTCATAGAGTTACCATCAGGATCTGTGCCGATTGATTTTGCCTATCGGATTCACACGGAAGTCGGGAATCAAACGATTGGTGCAAAAGTAAATGGAAAGATGGAGCCATTAGACTATGAGTTGAAAACAGGCGATATTATTGAGGTAATGACTTCTAAGCATTCATATGGTCCATCTAAAGACTGGATCAAACTTGCTCAAACGTCTCAAGCTAAAAATAAAATTAAACAATTCTTCAAGAAACAAAGAAAAGATGAAAACATTGCTAAAGGTAAAGAGCTTGTCGAGAGAGAGATCCGCAACTTTGGTATTCAGCCCAAAGATGTGTTGACGGCGGACAATTTGAAACGAGTTGCAGAGAAGTTCAATTTCAGCAACGAAGAAGACATGTATGCCGCCGTTGGCTATCAAGGGATCACTGCCGCTCAAATTGCCACCCGTATGACAGAGAGATTGCGGAAGCAACAACAAAAAGCTCAAGACTTGGAACAGACTCTTGCTGACGTAAGTACGACTGAAATCAAAACCCCGTCAAAAAGCGGCAAAAAAGATTCAGGTGTTCGTGTTGAAGGTGTAGATAATCTGCTGGTCCGCTTATCTAAGTGCTGTAACCCAGTGCCTGGTGACGATATCATCGGTTATATTACAAAAGGACGAGGAGTCTCCGTTCATAGAACCGATTGTCCTAATGTAGAGACAGAAGAAGCTCAAACACGTTTGCTACCTGTCAAATGGGAAACTTCGGTCACCGATTCGAAGCAATACCATGTGGATCTTGAAATATGGGGTTATGATCGCCGAGGGTTACTGAATGAAGTCCTTCAAGCTGTCAATGAAACGAAGACGAACATTACAGCCGTTTCAGGGAAGTCAGATCGAAATAAAATGGCGACGATTCATATCACCATCTTAATTCAGAACACGAGTCACTTACGTAAAATCGTAGAACGAATCAAACAAATTCAAGAAGTTTATACCGTAAGACGTGTCATGCAGTAGCGGGTAAAAGGAGTCATTTGTATGAAAGCAATCGTTCAGCGTGCGATGGATGCATCTGTAGAGGTGGAAAATAAGACAGTAGGCGCAATTAAACATGGTCTTGTCGTGTTATTAGGCGTCACCCACGAGGATACAGAAGAAGACGCGCGTTATTTAGCAAAGAAAATTCCATATCTTCGTATCTTTGAAGATGAAAATGAGAAAATGAATCTGTCGGTTCGGGATGTGAACGGCCGCATGCTTTCCATTTCACAATTTACGTTATATGGCGATTGCCGAAAAGGTAGACGCCCTAACTTTATGGAAGCCGCTAAGCCCGATCAAGCAGAAGAGCTCTATGAATCCTTCAATGAGCTTGTTAAAAGTGAAGGGGTAGAAGTAGAGACAGGCGAATTTGGCGCAATGATGAATGTTCATTTAACTAATTCAGGCCCTGTTACACTGATTCTTGATAGTAAAGAAAGATAGAAGGATGGCACATGACACCACGGAAGTAATTACTTCTGTGGATTTTTTTTGAGCTATTTTGAGTTCGGGAGTCACATAGTTTATTCCACTAAAGCACCCTATTCCGTAAGACTCAGTTTCGAGACTTTTATGTGCGATGATGGTGGCGGGAAAAACGACTCCCTTTCCGCGGGCATGCGCTGAGCCTCCTCAGGCTGCGCCGAGGCCACTGAAAAACTAACTTAATTTAAAAATTTACTGACGGAGCAT
>NZ_JRNX01000610.1 GCF_000786645.1 Halobacillus sp. BBL2006 | reverse complement strand
TTTTACTGAGTTAGAAAACCAAGCTGACAAATTGATGAGCCTTAATCATGATATACAACTGAAAAATCAAACCCTGGAGCAAACGCTGCATAACCACAATCAACTGATGGAAATGGCGATTGAACAACAAGGAATGAACCCGATCATCTCTTTCATCGGCGAACGGTTACATACATCCGTTTTCTTATATGATGAATTCAGGCAACTCCATTCTTCTATAGTAAAAGGTGACATGCCTTTTGATGGATCCATTCCTCCATTTTTAGAAACCATGACCCCTGACCGTGTACAGGCGGTACACTTGGAAAAGTACAATGTTTTAGTCGTTCCTATTGTCACCAGAATGGAAGCCAGAGGGTTCCTGGTCGTATTAACAAACCATTGGCCACTGAACCACATGGAAAAAATGTTGATCGAAGAAGCCCAAAACATTATAGCCATTGAGCTCTTAAAGCAAGAAGCCATCTATGAAACCAAACAAAGGATTCAGGGTGAGTTTCTAGAGGACATCCAAGGAAAAGTAGATATTAATGTACTGATCGACCAAGCTAAACTACTCGGTTTGAGCGAAAGCCAGACGTACTTGTTTTTCGGTGTACATTTTGATCATACAAATCAGGATTATGATTGGAACGTAAAAGAGACGAAGAGTTTACACCATCGTGTAGAGAGGTTTATCGCCAATCATTTCAACAGCAGTATCATCTTTAACAGGATTAACGGGTTAAGAGGGATGATCGGCTTTCCGCCAGAGGTGAAAGAAGAATCTGTTCGTCACCAGATGAATCATTTTATAGACCAGCTTGATCATTATTTAAGGAAATATTTTAAAGAAAGGACTTTCTCTTATGCAACTGGGCGATTGACACCATTAGAAGAAATCAGAAAGTCGTATAAAGATGTCTGGTACTGTATTGAAATATTTAATCGCCATAAGCGCCCTAACCAACGGATGACCTACCGGGAAGTAGGTGTTGCGAAAATGATGATGAACAATACAGAAGATGAACTGTATCAATTTGTCATCGATCATGTGAAACCATTGATGGACTATACGAGACAAAACAAACGTGATCTCTTAGAAACGCTGGAAAAGTATTTATTCAATCATCAGCATTTAAGAGAAGTAGCAAAAGAACTCCACCTTCACAGCAATACCCTGAACTATCGATTAAAAAGGTTGAGCGAGATCTTAGATGCAGATATCCGCGATGCCGAAGTCATTTTTCACTTGAGGATGGCCTGGGACATTATGAACCTGCTTGGTACCAACAAAGAGTGGCTCTATCGTGCATAAAAACCCCCTACAATGATTGAATATTCATGCTATTTGTTTAAAATTCAAAAAATAGACTAAAAATTTGTTTGATACCACAATAAATTAGTCAATGAAGTCCGATACAATATATTTAAATATTCAAAAAATACAAATAAGGGGTGCATTAGATGAAAAGGTTGATTTTTCTATTGATGACACTAGTTCTTTTTCTAGCCGCATGTGGTGGAGGAAATGACTCTGCTTCAAACGGTGAAGATGGAGAATTTAAAGAAAGAACATGGAAAATCGGTTTTAACACTGTAGAAGGATCGGTTCGAGACGTAGCGGCTAAAAAGTTCAAAGAAGTCGTTGAATCTGAAACCGATGGTGCAGTAACGGTAGAGATCTATCCAAACGAAGAATTAGGCAGCGCGCAAGAAATGATCGAATCAGTTAAAGTCGGTGCTCTGGATATGCAAATTGCAGGGGCGAACATGATGGCCAACACGATTCCTGAATACGCCACCCTCTCTCTTCCATTCTTAGTCAAAGACTTCGACGAAGCTCATGCGGTTTTAGATAGCGAAATTGGTGACAAGCTGAAAGCCATGGGAGAAGACCAGGGAATCAAAGTCCTATCTGATGTTGAACTTGGTTTTGCTCAAATTACAAATAACGTACACCCAATCAACAAACCAGAAGATCTAGAAGGATTAAAAATGCGTTCACCAAATGATAAAAGCTTAATTGAAACTTTCAAAGCATTGGGCAGCTCTGTTTCCACTATGCCTTTTACAGAAGTATATCTAGCTCTTTCCCAAGGGGTCGTGGATGGACAGTTCAACCCGCTTGATGCGATTTATGAAACGAAATTCCATGAGGTCCAGGACCATTTGGCCCTTCTTAACCTCACCTATTACTACTCCTATTTCATCATGAACCAGGGAGCTTTCGATGGCTTAGAACCTGAGCTTCAAGAGATCGTACAAAATGCTGCGAATGAAGCAAGAGATGCTTCTTATGAATTTACAGCGAATAAAGATGAGGAAATGTTGAAAAAAATGAAAGATTCCTTTGTTGAAATCACAGAGCCTGACGTAGCTCCATTCCAAGAGAAAGTGAAACCTGTTTATACAAAAATGGAAGATGTGATCGATCCAGAAATCATAAAAGAAACGGAAACTTTCTTAAAAGAGTATCGCGCAGAACAATAACAAAGGAAATCAGCGAGTATCTCACCTTCTCGCTGATTTTCTCATTAATGGAGAAAGTTGGTGAATGAAATGCTAGACAAAATCACAGCGAGGTTCGTTAAGCTTACAGAGATCATCGCCATTCTTCTAATGGTTTTACTGACTCTAGTAGTGTTCGCAGAAGTTCTGTCCAGGTACGTGTTTAACTATCCAATTTCTTTCTCGACAGAGCTCACTCAGCTCTTCTTTCCCTGGATGATTTTTCTTGGGACAGTTGCTGTAACTAAAAACGAAGAACATTTAAAAATTACTGTACTGCAGGAGAGATTCGGCCGAGGAGTTCAGTTGATTCTTCAACTATTCGCCAAGGTTGTTATGTTGCTATTCTCTATTTATATGGTATATGCCAGTTATCTTCTGGCCCAAGCCGTTCGGCTACAACCATTACCGATGCTGCAAATCTCTAAGTCATGGTTATACGTTTCGGTAACGGTATCATTTACCATCGTAGCTCTATTGCTAGTCCTTCAAATTATTTTATTAATTAGTCGAAGAAAAATATGGATGGAAGGAGGAGAAATCCAGTGATAACCATTATGATCATTAGTTTTTTCGTTATGCTTTTGCTCGGGGTTCCAATTGCTTTTTCTATGGGGGCATCAGCCATTCTCTTCTTTATAGTCGATGGAATTCCTATAGAGTTAGCCGCACAGCGCTTCTTTTCTAACTCCCAGTCCTTTGCTTTTCTAGCTATCCCCTTCTTCATTCTTGCAGGGAACTTAATGATCCACGGGAATATTGCTCAGCGAATCATTAAAGTAGCAGACTCTATGGTTCGTCAACTACCTGGCGGCCTGGGGTGCGTCTCGGTTATTACGAGTATGGGAATGGCCGGAGTCTCCGGTTCTTCCGTAGCCGATGCCGCCTCTACGGGAAGTGTTTTAATTCCTTCTATGAAAAAGAAAGGATACTCTTCCTCCTTCTCTGCTGCCATCAATGCCTCAAGTTCTGTCGTCGGTATTATCATTCCACCGAGCAGTACGATGATTATCATTGCCTGGTTAGCAAATTTATCTGTTGCTCAAATGTTCCTGGCAGGGGTTATACCAGGAGTTCTAATCGGATTAGCCTACTTGATTACTACAGTTATCATCTCGGTTAAACGTGGGTATCCGAGGGAGTCTATGCCCTCTTTCAAAGAATTTTTCATAAGTTTATTCAAAGCATTCTGGGCTCTTGTGCTGCCAGTTTTCTTAATTGGAGCGATCGTCTTAGGAATCGCAACCGTTACAGAAGCCGCTGCACTTGCCGCCATCTATGCTTTTCTAATTGGAAAATTCGTTTATAAATCCTTGACGCTGAAGGGAATCTACCAATCATTGAAAGAAACCGTCTATGGGACTACGGTCGTTATGCTGATGATTTGTACCTCGATGATCTTTACGTATGCCCTTATTTCCGAAGGAATCCCTGATCTGATTTCGAACTGGATTCTAAGTCTCGGGCTATCCAATGCTATGGTCATTTTGTTAATGATCATCATTATGCTTGCAGCTGGAATGGTTATGGAGCTCGTTCCTAACCTATTCATATTCATTCCGGTATTCTTCCCGATTGCTACAGGTGTCGGCATGGATCCCATTCATTTTTCGATCGTCATGCTCTGCTCATTCGCTTTAGGGTTATTCACACCTCCAGTAGGTTCAACCCTATTTATTTCTTGCCACATCGCTAAAGTGAAAATCGAGAATACAATTAAAGACATCTTTCCATTTTTCATTACAGGAATTATAGCGATTCTATTAATTGCCTATATCCCAGGTTTGACTTTATGGATTCCTAGTTTATTTGAATAAGAGAGGAGGAGCATTATGTATGAAAAAATGATAGAACAAGCAGAAAAAGAATACCCTCAGATGGTCGAGTGGCGGCGTCATTTTCACCAGTATCCTGAGCTATCCTTCCATGAAGAAGAAACGCCGAAGAAAATAGCTTCGTTCCTTCGTGATCTTGGGGTGGAAGATGTAAAAGAAGCGTTTGGCGGACGTGGAGTCGTCGCAAAAATATATGGGGAACAGCCAGGAAAAACGATTGCCCTAAGAGCAGATTTTGATGCCCTTCCGATTCAGGATACGAAGGACGTCGAGTATAAATCTAAAATTCCAGGTGTTTCACATGCTTGCGGTCACGATGCGCACACCTCAATTTTGCTCCATACGGCCAAAATACTGCACCAGAACCGTGAACACTTAGAAGGCACCATCGTGCTCATCCATCAGTTTGCTGAAGAACAAAC
>NZ_JRNX01000609.1 GCF_000786645.1 Halobacillus sp. BBL2006 | reverse complement strand
TTTATTTTCTTTTTTCTAACGGTTTGGCTGGTGTTCACTATCTACAAACCAATTACCTATATGGAGTGGGAAAATTTCTTACCTATTTTTCAGTCCAGTCCTTTAGACATACTGAAAGGGGCTCAGAAAACGTCTTATACGGTGCTAGGCATGGAGATTATTCTCTTTGTCTATCCTTATATAAAGAATAAAGAGAAAGTTTCGCTGCCTATCCATACAGCCTTATTTTTAACCACCTTTTTAATTTTTCTCGTAACAAGTGTTTCTATAGGGTATTTCAGTCCTGATCACTTAGAGCAAACAGTGTGGGCAACATTATCTTTATTTAAAATTATCAGTTTTTCAATAATTGAGCGTTTTGATTTTATCGCCGTTGCATTATGGATGATGGTCGTCATTCCAAACATCATCCTTCTATGCTGGATGCTCCTCCAGACACTAAACCGAATGTTCAACGCACCGAAGAAAAAAAGTTTATATGTAATCAGCTTCCTGTTGTTTATCGCTTCTATCTTGATTGAATACCGTGTCGATATTAATACTCTAACGGATTATACTGCCAAGCTAGGGTTCGCGATTGTATTCGTCTATCCTCTGTTTGTCTTTCTCTCCCTTAAGGTTAGAAAAATGTGGCGGAAAAGGAGAGGTTCTTCGTGAAAAGGCTTTTATGTATGGTTAGTATTCTGTTGTTATGTTCAGGCTGTATTCCAAAAAATTATATTGAACAACTGGGTATTATTACAGCAGTAGGATATGATTTGTTAGACAATCAGAAAATAAGAGGGACGTTGGTTTTATTCCAGTTTGACCCTACGACATCAAATACTTCCCAAGTCGTCACAAGTGAAGCAAATACCTCAAAAGGAATTCGATTGCAAGCCCATAGGAAAACTAGCCATAAGCTGGTTTCTGGTCAAGTAAGGGTGGCCCTTTTCCAAAAGGAACTGGCAGCCAAAGGGTTAACCCGGTATATGGACACGCTTTCCCGCGATGCGAAAGTTTCAGATATGTCCCTACTCGCTGTCACCGATGTTCCTTCAGCCAATCTTCTGCAATCCAAATCTTCAGAAGATGCGCCGAATACTGGAGAATACCTTCATCGATTAATTGAGAAAAGTATCAAGCATGAAATGATTACTGACGCCTCACTTACTGTTTTCCAACAAGACTACTTCAGTATTGGTGCTGATCCCGTCTTACCTTTGTTAACGTTGGAAGATGATAAAGGTGTTATTAATGGCTTATCATTGTTCCAGGATGATCGATACGTTGGTCGCTTACCTGCTGATGATATTATTTATTTAATGATGCTTAGAAATGAAATGAAGCATGGAGAGTTTCAGATTGAACTGCCACAAGATTCTCTCGATGATCACCTAAAAAAAGGCAGCATAAAAAATCCTAATGAAAGTAGTTTATACGTCTCCCTTTACCAAATGGGAAGTAACTTATCAACTAAACCTACCAAAGGAGACCCTTCTTCATATTCGGTAAATATCAAAATAGAAGCACGTCTATTAGAAATTACAAAAGAGGTCGATTTAAAAAGTAAAAAAACCATCGAAACGTTAGAAAAAGAGGTCGAAAAGCAAATAGAAGATAACCTTAACCGTGTAATGGGTGAACTTAAAGAAGCTCAGGTGGACCCTGCAGGATTGGGTAAGAAATATAATACAATTACAAGAGAGAATCGTTTAACTAGAGATAGCTGGCGCGATCAAATTCCTAATTATGATGTGAAATTTAATGTCAAACTGAAGATACTCCGCTATGGAATTACAGAATAAGTCTTTGGGTATTTGTTTCGTAAATGAACAAAAAAAGCCTGAACGGTCAACTGCCGTTCAGGCTTTTGTCATTCTACAAAAACACGAAGTACATAATAAACAAGCCGCCGAGCGTGTACATAATCGGGTGTACCTGTTTCCATTCCTTTTTCGCAATCATGGCAAATGGGTAAAGGATGAATCCAAGCGCAATGCCAGTCGCTACACTGAATGTGAGCGGCATCATGATAATCGTGACAAATGCAGGAACAACAATTTCAAAATTGCTCCAGTCAATCTCCCTCACCTCTGTCGCCATCAGGGCGCCAACGATGATGAGAGCAGGCGCGGTCACTGCCGGAGTAATCACACCGAGTACTGGTGAGAAGAATAAAGCGATAAAGAAACAAAAAGAGATCACTACACTAGTAAATCCTGTTCGGCCGCCTACTGCCACCCCAGCAGATGATTCAACAAAAGAAGCCGTTGTCGAAGTACCGAAGATCGCTCCTACGACTCCAGAGGTGGAATCGGCTAATAGAGCTCGCCCTGCATTCGGAATTTTATTATCTCTCATAATTCCAGCCTGGCTCGCTACAGCAATTAACGCACCTGCTGTATCGAAAAATGCTACAAATAAAAACGTAAAAATAACAGCAAGAACTTCGGGTGTAAACACATCACCGAGATGTTGAAAGACGACTCCAAATGTAGGGTCAAGACTCGGCACCTGTCCGACCACTGAATCGGGAACGTCCACTAAACCGACAATCATACCAATGATACTGGTAATGACAATACCATAGAATATACCTCCACGGATTCCACGTACAAGCATCATAAGAGTAATGATAAAGCCGAACGCAGCAAGGGCTGTGGTTGGAGAAGTCAGTTGGCCGATGGATACAAGCGTTTCCTCGCTTCCCACAACGATGCCTGCATTTTTCAAACCGATGAACGCTATAAAAAAGCCGATGCCTCCTGCAATGGCATGTTTTAAATCTTTCGGAATCACATTAATGATTTTTTCCCTTATTTTAAGAAGACTAAGAATCATAAAGATAATCCCTGCAATAAACACTCCTGTTAAAGCGACTTGCCATTCAATGCCCATCCCGATGACAACGGAGAAGGTAAAGAATGAATTGAGCCCCATACTGGGAGCGATCCCAACAGGGAAATTTGCAAGCAGACCTATCAAAAGTGAGCCCACAATAGCGGATAGAGCGGTAGCTGTAAAAAGCGCACCTTTATCCATTCCTGCCTGGCTTAGTATGATCGGATTTACAACAAGTATATAAGCCATGGAAAGAAACGTCGTGATTCCTGCGAGCGTTTCTTTCTGATAATTCGTTTCACGTTCCTTGAACTTGAAGAAGTTTCTCATGGTGTTCCCTCCTATTTAAAACAAAAAAAGCACCGGCAATCTACCGGAGCTTTACATAGGGAAAGAGAATAATCGTTATTCCTCCCTGTAGACTAGCTATTTCCGGTAGCTGGTAGAAACGTTCAGGCCTTATTCCTAAACTTATACAAGGTACTGTATTCATTTTGTCATAGGAAGAATCATATCAACGGATAATCTATGGGTCAATGATTATGAAAAATGTTCGGAAATTCACTTTTTTCTGATTACTAACTTCTTAATTTTGTTTATCCTAATGTGAAGGAATCGAAGCAATCAGTTACATTTTTTTAAAAAGAAATATTGCAATTCAATAAAAAGAAGAGGACAAAACCAGGTGCGGTTTCGTCCTCGAACTTCACTTGTTATCCAGTTTTCGTTTAGAAAACTGCCAGAGTTATAACCAGTTCCAGCTCTATAGTTATCCCTCATAATCAAATTCATCAGGGTGCTTTCCGATTCGTTCATTTTTATGAAGTGCATCGATTCTCTTCATTTCGTCATCATTCATATCAAAATCGAAAAGATCGGCATTTTCTTTTTGACGCTCTTTATTCGAAGATTTAGGAATGATAACTACGTCATGCTGTAGATGCCAGCGAAGAATAATTTGAGCAGGTGACTTGTCGTACTTCTCAGCTAACTGCTTCAGAATGGCGGCATCGAAGTAGCGACCTCTTGCCAGCGGTGCCCAAGCTTCCAGTTGAATGCCTTTCTGATAGCAATAATCGGCTAGTTCTTTCTGGTATAGTTCAGGGTGAAATTCCACCTGATTTACCATCGGCTTCTCTTCTGCCCCCTCCATCAGCACCTCTAAATGATGCTCCATGAAGTTACATACACCGATGGCTTTCACTTTACCATCTTTGTGAAGCTTCTCGAGGGCTTTCCACGTATCTTTGAATTTTCCTGGCACCGGCCAATGAATTAAGTATAGGTCTAAATAATCAAGTTTAAGCTTATTTAAACTTCTTTCAAAAGCCTGAAGGGTTTCTTCATATCCTTGTTCATCATTCCACACTTTTGTCGTTACGAATAGATCTTCTCTAGGGATATTACTTTCTTTTATCGCTTGACCGACGCCCTCTTCATTGTCATAGAAT
This sequence comes from Halobacillus sp. BBL2006, assembly GCF_000786645.1. Classification (GTDB taxonomy): domain Bacteria; phylum Bacillota; class Bacilli; order Bacillales; family Halobacillaceae; genus Halobacillus. The sequence continues at coordinate 1,889 of NZ_JRNX01000609.1, read as the reverse complement.
GAAGCTGTATCTATATGCCGGTAACCGACTTCAAGTGCTGATTTCACAGCTTTTACTACTTCTTCATCATTCTCCATCTTATAAACACCCAGTCCTACTTTAGGCATGTTTATTCCATTAGATAATGTAGCAGCTTCTGTTAAACTCATTTCTATCTACCCCTTTAGTAAGTTTCATTCTCTTCGTTAATTCCCTTTCTTAAAAAAGATTCAAACATTCGGATGCATCGAAGTATGTGCAGCATATAACTCCCCGTCTACTTGATCAAGAAGAAAATCTTCAGGTGCATTCCCGATCAGGAAAAGACGATGAAGAGGTCTTGTCATGGCTACATACAGCATTTTAATATCCAATTCTTTTCTTTGATACGGGTGATGGTTTGAGTAAAGGAATACGACATCAAATTCCAAGCCCTTAGCAAGGTAGGCTGGGAGAATCATGCGGTCACTCATCCCACCTTCTTCTTGTAGTTTCGTAAAACCCACTTCCATACCTTCAAGCTCACCTGCCACATGATCAGCGTCACGTTGGGTTTTTGTTACGATCGCAAAACTGCTCATCCCAATTGTCTGTAGCTGTACCATCATTTGTTTGAAGCTGGTTTTCCACTCCTTCACCCTCGGAAGAAAAGTTGGCAGTTCGCCGTGTCGGACGACAGGTTCCGCCTTAGGAAGCTCATCAGGCATAAGTTCTAATAATTCATTCGCCAAATCCATAATTTCGATCGTCGTCCGATAGGTTTTTTGTAAGGTGAGATAGTTGACGTTTCTGAACACCTCATCTGATAGTACTTCCCAATTCTTTAATCCGCGATAGCGGTATATTCCCTGTGCCAGATCTCCTACGATAGTAAACAAATCTGTATGGAAAGCTCTTCTCAAGCTGTAGATTTCCAGGAAGCTGTAGTCCTGGGCTTCATCAATAACGATCTTTTTAGCTTGATGCTCTTTGTCTATCCCTTTAATGAAGGTTTGAATATAAAGGAGTGCGGCTAAATCTTCGGAATATAGACGTTTCTTCTTCAAATATTTGATAGTGGATTTTCTCATTTCCTGCAGCTCTTGAGAGTCCTCAACAATAAGAGAAGCAAAAACCTCTTCCTCAAACAATTGTTTATAGACATCCATCAGTTTCACTTTAGGGTAATGCTTCATAAAGCGTTGGACAGCCGTTCGAGCTTCTTTTTTTATTTCCTTTAGCCGCTCCTCTTTCCTCGTAATGAGAAAGCTGACTCTTGTCTTACGCTTAGCCCGGTCCTTAAAACCGAACAGTGCTTTATCAAGCTCTTCATCATACTTTTCAGCGATTTTAGTTAATATCTGCTTCTTCTTTCTCCTCAATTCGCTTTGCAGGACGGCTTTAATTTTATGAACTCGCACTTCATAAGGGAAATAACTATATTCCTTATAAAATAAATGATTGATTGATTTGGCGCTTTTAATTTTAAATCCAGCAAGGAGAAAATCCTGATCGATTTTGTACCCTTTTTTCAACCATTGCATGTAACGGTTCAATATTTCTTTAAAATTTGTGGAACCTTTATAACCGGCAGTCCACAAGGCTATGTCATGATCTCCAGTTCCTTCTTCTATGGATTTCATTAATGTTTCATGCTGAGTAACCACTGGCCAGCTAATCCCCGTCACTTCTTGCACAAAGCCGGTAAAGGTCGTTTGCCTTGCACGCTGGATCCCTAGTTCTGGCAGCACCTCTGAGGTGTACTGGATAAACAAGCGGTTAGGAGCTAAAATTAACATCTCATCTGGCTTAAAAATCTCCCTCATGGAATACAAGAAATAGGAAATGCGGTGAAGAGCGATGGTCGTCTTTCCACTGCCGGCCGCACCTTGTACGATGATCGGCTTTCTTAAATCTGCTCGAATCACCTG
>NZ_JRNX01000063.1 GCF_000786645.1 Halobacillus sp. BBL2006 | reverse complement strand
AGAAAAAGAAAAGAGAGAGATGAAGATGCCGCCACGGCTTCGACTCCTCATGATTTTTATGAACAGAACATTGGGATGCTGAGTCCTTTTATAGCAGAACGAATTACACAGTGGTGTGAAGAGATGTCGGATGAACTAGTGGTCGAATCGATGAGGCGGGCATTGCAGCAGAACAAGTGCTTTTTTAAATATTGTGAGGCGATCTTAAAACGTTGGCAGACAGCAGGGGTCACTTCAATCGAAGGGGCGGAAGCCTTATCTCTGGAGAAGCGAGCAAACGGTAAGGATAAAGACGAAAAAGAGACCTACATTTTTGAGGAGATTAGAAAGGAGAGAAATTTATGACATATAAAGAAGCGGTAGAAATCTTGAAGACCATTGAAGAGTTTTATGGAGACAAGTTTCCACTTACGAAAAGAAAGATTACATTGATAATCGCACAGCTCGAGAAGATGGAATACGAACCGGTGATGACTCGATTATCTGAGCATGTGCTGGAATCACCATTTCCTCCAACGCTATCGGACATTGCCGTTTATCACGTGCCGGACGATGGAATGGTCGAAAAGATGCAACAGTGGAAAAAAGAAGCGGCAGAAGTACCCGAGGAAACGAAACGGTTGTTTGAAGAGAAGATGAATGAACTGATGAGGAAGGTGTCGGAATGATAAGCAATCAACAAGCAGAACAGTCGGTTATCGGTACACTTTTACTGGAAGGATTAATTATGAATGATGTCATTCTTCTACCTGAGCATTTTTCTGATAGAAGGCATCTAATAATTTTTCAAGCGATGAGAAAAATACATGAAGCAAATGAGCCTGTGAATGTGGTCACAGTAACCACAGCGTTAAAAGATAAAATCAGAGAGGTTGGAAATGTTACCTATCTGACAGAACTTGCTACATCGATCCCAACGACGTCCACCTTTAAACATCATCAGCGGTTGGTTCTCGATGCTTATCGCCACCGCCGTACAAGAGCAGCGGCTATTACTTACGTAAAAGATCCCGACGATGAAACGTTTGATAAGCTATGTACTCATATGGAATCTTATCGGGAGTTGGGAATAAAGGAGGGCGAGGGATCAATACGTGAGAGCCTTCTTGAAATCGCAAAAGAAATGAAGACCCCCATCCATGATGGTATGACAGGTTTTTCAACTGGGTATGAAAAGTTGGATCAAATGACAGGCGGTACCCAGAAAGGCGATTTGATCATTCTCGCCGCCAGACCTTCGATGGGGAAAACAGCGTTTGCGTTAAATCTCGCTTCCCATCACTGTAAGCAAGGAGGGAGTGCACAGATCTTCAGCTTGGAAATGGGGAGGAAGCCGCTTCTGCAACGGATTCTTTCCTCAGAAGCCTTGATTAATGGGCAGAAGTGGCGCTCGATGGATTTTAGCAATTAAGATTACATAGACGTTATGGACGTTATTGGTCCGATCTCTGAATGGTCTCTGAACATTAACACCCAATCACGAACCGCCGGTGATATCCGGGCAAATGTGAAGTCCTATGTACAAAAAGCAAAGGTTGATCGTCACCTGGTCATCATCGATTATCTTCAACTTATGTCCTCCTCAACACGCTCCGAACGTCGTGACCTCGAAATCGGCATCATTACAAGAGAATTGAAATTGTTATCCCTTGAGCTTGAAATCCCTATTATTCTATTGTCCCAGCTGTCCCGGTCAGTGGAGCAGCGGCAAGATAAACGACCGCTTATGTCAGATCTACGTGAATCGGGAAACATTGAGCAGGATGCAGATGTCATCGCCTTCTTGTATAGGGAGGATTACTATAAATGGCATGATAACAGTGACAAGGTCGAGTTAATTATCGGGAAGCAGCGGAATGGTCTTGTTGGGAAGGTTAAGCTTCATTTTAAGAAGGAGTATGGGAAGTTTGTAGGGGATTCGTCGCATCTGTCACTCCATTGAAGTGAGGATAAGAGTGAAACTGCTTCGATTAAACATCTGACTCAGTAGAACAAATATATGTAAAATAATTCCACCTCAGGTCATTCAGATTCTGGATGACCTGAGGTGGAATTTTATACCAAATCATCTACTTCTTCAAGTACAGGATCATCGGCTACGAGTGTGACGCTAGGATGGGTTTTAAGGATAGAAGCGGGAAATTGTTCATCAGGCTCTGAAGCCAACAGTCGCTTTACAGCCTGAGCTTTTTGTTTTCCTGAAGCGAGCAGGAGTATTTGATGACTCTTCATAATCGAGGCAATCCCCATCGTAATGGCTTGTTGTGGTACGTCATCTTCAGATTCGAAAAATCTTGCGTTGGCTTTCTTTGTT
>NZ_JRNX01000608.1 GCF_000786645.1 Halobacillus sp. BBL2006 | reverse complement strand
CTCACCGGGTCTTATTTTTTTACTTTTTAAAACATATACCTTAGCATAAGATATAGCTCATATGGATGAATACACCAATGTGGGTCTATAATAGAAAATAAATAGAAGAGGAGGATGGAAGATGAAGATTACGGAAGAAAAATTACTCAACAAACAGGGATATCGTTTACATATTCTACCTAGTAAGAAATATAAAACCATCTCAATTGTCGCGAAGTTCAAAGCGCCATTGAAACGTGAGGGGATTACCGAGAGGGCCTTGCTGCCTCATGTCCTTCAGAAAGCTACCAATAACTATCCAAACGTCCGTTCATTGCAGTCGGCGTTTGAAAATTTATATGGTACCGCTCTATCCAGTGATGGATCCAAAAAAGGAGAGAACCATGTCATCAGCTTCCGTATGGAAGTCGTGAATGAAGCTTATTTGAACGATCAAGAGCCAATCTTAGAAGAAGCTTTAAAGTTATTTAATGAAGTGCTGTTCGACCCTAAAGTTGAAGGGGACGGCTTTGACTCCGCTATTGTCAGTCGTGAGAAACAAACGTTGGAGCAAAAAATCACTTCAATTAAAGATGACAAGATGAGCTACGCTAATCTCAGATTAATGGATCATATGTGCGAAGGGGAGCCCTACTCTTTACACGTCCATGGTTACCTTGAGGACATGAAAGAAATTACACCCAAGAAGTTGTATGATTATTATCGTTCTATGATTGCGAACGATATGCTTGATGTTTACGTCATTGGTGATGTTGATGAAGCCTTCATTGAAAAGATGGCTGATCAATTTTTCACAAGAAATAATAGCGGAAACGTGGACAATGATCAAGTGTCAGTGACTAAGGATGTAAAGAAAGCTAAAGAAGTAGTGGAACGAGAAGAGGTTAATCAAGGAAAGCTTCACATAGGATATAGGACATACACTAAATTTGGAGATCAAGATTATTATGCTCTTCAAATTTTTAACGGAATATTTGGTGGTTTTCCGAGTTCTAAGCTGTTTATGAATGTACGTGAAAAGCACAGTCTCGCTTATTATGCAGCTTCTCGGTTTGAAAGTCACAAAGGCCTTTTGTTGGTCTTCAGCGGAATTGATCCGAATGATTATGATCAAGCCAAGTCTATTATTTTAGAACAAATGGATGCTATGAAGAATGGGGATTTTTCTGAAGAACAAGTGAATGAGACGAAAGAACAAGTGATCAACCAACTTCAAGAAACGATGGATAACGCAAACGGATTAATTGAAGTTCTTTACCATCAAATGATTTCCGGAGCGGAAATGCCTGCGAACGATTTGATTGATCATATTCGAAAAGTAACTAAACAGGACGTTATAGAAATGGCGAATAAGATTGAGTTAGATACAATCTATTTCTTAACAAGTAAAGAAGGAGGGGAATAATCGTGGAAGAATTAGTATATCAGCAATTAAATGAAAAGGTTTACAAGGAAACGATGGACAACGGACTGAAGGTCTTCTTACTCTCTAAGCCTGAGATGGCAAAGACGTTTGGAATCTTTACAACGAATTATGGGTCCATTGATCAGACGTTCACTCCCATCGGCAAAGATGAAAAAGTGACTGTACCAGAAGGGATTGCTCATTTTCTGGAGCACAAGCTTTTTGAAAAAGAGGATCGTGATGTTTTCCAGGATTTCACGAAATTAGGGGCATCAGCAAATGCGTTTACTTCTTTTACAAAAACGGCCTACTTGTTCTCTGCAACAAGTCATATTGAGAAGAACGTAGAAACTTTGATCGATTTTGTGCAAAATCCTTATTTTTCTGAGGAATCGGTTGAAAAAGAAAAAGGGATCATTGCTCAGGAAATTCGTATGTATGATGACCAGCCTGATTGGCGTTCTTTTTTTGGAACCATTCAAAGCCTGTATCATAATCATCCGGTTAAAGTTGATATCGCAGGAACTGTTGATTCCATTCAAAAAATAACGAAAGACGACCTTTATACTTGTTACGAAACTTTTTACCATCCATCTAATATGGTTCTTTTTGTTGCAGGGAATATTGAGCCTGAAGCCATGATGAATCTGATCAGAGAAAATCAAGCCGCAAAAGAATTTCCTGAAGCCCCTGAAATCAATCGTTCTTACCCGGATGAACCAGAGGCTGTTTCTAACAAGAATAATTCCATCTCAATGCCGGTAACAACGGCAAAAGCTATGGTTGGAGTAAAAGAAGATGTGTCTAAACTCTCTGGAGAAGAACTCCTCCGTGCAGAGTTGCTCTCGGGCATGATTCTTGATTATTACTTCTCGAAAAGCGGCAAGTTCTATGAAGAACTTTACAAAGAGGATCTTATCGACGACAGCTTTCAGTTCGAAACTGAGCTCGACCGTCAATTCGGCTTTACGATTCTTGGTGGAGACTCTAGAAAACCGGATGAAATGACGAAGCGCGTAAAAGAAATGCTTCATGAATTAAAAGCAGAAAGCATTTCTGAAGAAGATTTCACACGCATGAAGCGTAAGAAAATTGGTCAATTCATGCGTGCATTAAATTCCCTTGAGTTTATCGCGAATCAATTTACCCATTACCATACCTTAGGTGTTGATCTATTTGATGTCTTACCTGTTATTGAATCGTTGAATACGAAAGATGCTGATGAATACTTACAGCATTGGATTAAAGAAGAGGCAATCTCTGTCTTCCAGGTGAAACCTCAGGCATCATGAGTGAAAGGTGTTTAATTATAGGGGCTAGCGGAGAGATTGGTTCAGCAACCGTATTAAAATTAGTGGAAGCGGGTTATCGTGTTGGTGTACAATATCATTCCAATAACCGAGTCGTTGAAAGCTTGAAAAAGCAGGTTCCTGCTGAACTGTGGGAAGGTTCCTATCAAGGCGATCTTAGCTCTTCAAAAGGAATTCGGGAGTTTTTGTCTATCCTCCCAGCGTCTTGGGACGCTATCGTCTTTTCAGGTGGTCACTTATGGAAAGGGCTTTTTCAGGATATGGAAGAGGGAGACATGGATGCGTTGTATCATGTGCATACAAAGGCTCCTTGGATGGTCTCTCGCCATGTCCTGCCTAATATGATTCGGAATAAACGTGGAAACATAGTCGTCGTTTCTTCGATTTTCGGTGAAGAAGGGGCGAGTATGGAAGTGGTCTATAGTAGTGTGAAAGCTGCCCAAATCGGATTTGTCAAAGGCTTGGCAAAAGAAATTGCGCCGAGCGGAATTCGTGTCAATGCCGTAACACCCGGATTGATTCAAACAAAGATGAATCAACAACTATCTGAAGAGGAATGGCGCTCATTGGAAGAAGAGATTCCAATAGGGCGTGCAGGTACTACTGAAGAAGTCGCGAACGCTGTCTTGTACTTGCTAAGTGATCAGTCCAGCTACATTACAGGCCAGACGATTAAAGTCAACGGTGGCTGGTGATGAATTTTTTTGTATAGAATTGACACCCTTCTCTCATACTAAGCATGAAAAATATATTTGAGGAGGAAACAGAATGTCAGTTCTTGACAATTTTGATTCTTGGAAAGCTTTTCTAGGCGATCGTTTACATCAGGCACAAGGACAAGGGATGGATCAAAGCGCAGTTTCAGACCTTGCTTATGAAATTGGGACTTACTTAGCAACTACTGTAGATGCGAAAAATGATCAAGAGGCAGTTCTTCGTGATCTATGGAATGTCGCTGATGAAAAAGAGCAGCATGCCATTGCAAACATGATGGTTAAACTAGTTAAAAGTGAAGGTAACCAGCCTTAATTCGACAAACTCCGCACATGTAAACCTGTGCGGAGTTTTCGTTTAAGGGCGCATTTTTATTACTTTTTTGCAGGGATATCCATTTCCAACCTTTCCTATTCTACAAAAATCATTTATGATAGATGAAGAGTTACTTTTATGAATGTCGAAGTATGTAGACGGCAGATATATTTTTTCCAGAGGAGTTGTGTTATGGAAAAAACAGAATGGTATTTAGAATATGAAATTCAATACAACCGCCCTGGACTATTAGGGGATATTTCTTCATTATTAGGGATGATGTCCATAAATATCGTTACGATTAATGGTGTGGAAAATTCACACAGGGGAATGCTTTTGCTATGCAACGATGAAGAGCAGATGACTCGTTTGAAATCCATTTTAAACACCATGGATACCATTAAGGTGACGAAATTGCGTAAACCGAAGTTGAGAGATCGCTTAGCTGTAAGACATGGTCGATATATACATAGTGATGTGGATGATCGTAAAACATTCCGATTCAATAGAGAAGATTTAGGCCTGCTGGTTGATTTTATGGCAGAATTGTTTATGAAAGAAGGTCATAAATTAGTCGGGATCCGCGGAATGCCGAGGGTTGGGAAAACGGAGTCGGTTGTTGCAGCAAGTGTATGTGCTAATAAGCGCTGGTTATTTGTGTCCAGCACCTTATTGAAACAGACGGTACGGAATCAATTAATTGAAGATGAATACAGCGAAGACAATTTGTATATTATTGACGGTATTGTATCCGCTCGTCGGGCTACCGAAAAACATTGGCAGCTTGTACGGGAAATCATGAGGCTACCCGCTACCAAAGTAATTGAACATCCTGATATTTTTGTACAAGAAACGGAATATAAAATGGACGATTTTGATTACATTATTGAGCTGCGAAATAATGATGATGAAGAAATTACTTATGAAACCGTGGAAAAACCAGACATGTCCATGAATGATGGGTTTTCCATGTTTGATTTTTAATATGATGGATGGTGTTATACATGGAGATGGATATTGGATCTAGACTGAGAGAGGCCCGAGAATCAAAGGGTCTGTCTCTTGAACAAGTACAAGAAACTACTAAAATACAAAAACGTTATCTTCAAGCCATTGAAAAAAATGAATTTAAAGTATTGCCTGGAAAGTTCTATACACGGGCTTTCATCAGAGAATATGCTTCCGCTGTTGGGCTGGATCCTGAACAGGTGATGGAAGATCATAAAGGAGAACTTCCTTCCTATGAGGATGAAGGAGCAATCCAATACAGCCGTGTGCAAAAAACTAGGAAAGAGTCGACATCCAAAACTTCCAGTTCTCCGAAGGTTTTCCCTGGTATACTTACCGTATTAGTTATCGTTGTCGTCATGTTTATGGTATGGTTCTTTCTTTCGAATAATGATTCAACTGGAGATGGCAAAGCCCAAGACGCTTCTGGTTCCAATGACGAAGTGAGTGTGCCAGCTGATTCAGAGGGTGAAAATTCCAATGAAGAGCCTAAAGAAAGTGAAAAGGCTTCTGATGAAGGAACTTCTGATACTGAGGATGCAGAGGAAGCTTCGGCTGACGATCAGAAAGAAGATCAGCCGGAAGAAGAACCTCAGGCTGAATTCGAATTAGCAAAGCAAGGCACTGGGTCCTTCCCCGAACACGTATATGATGTAACAGGTGTAGAAAAAGGTACGCTGACGATTGAATTAAGCGGAAGAAGTTATCTGGAGGTTCATTCTCCTAAAAATGGGGAAAACTTAATTCAACCGATTGAATATACGGCAGATAAATCACCGATAACTCTAGAGATTAGTGGAAAAGATCAAATTTACATTAAGACAGGAAATGCGCCTGGTACAACGGTTAAAATTAATGATCAAGAAGTGGAATTTCCAAATCCTGAAATCTCCACACAAAAACTCTTGCTCAACTTTAAGTAATAGGATTATGATAAGGCTGTCCTGAGCATGGGATGAGAGAGGAAGTAACTTCTTCTATGTCTCTTCGGACAGCCTTTACGTATTTCATTTTCATTCCAGGAGTGTGAATTTAATGAATTTACCAAACAAAATTACAATATCAAGAATTTTACTTATTCCAATTTTTATTATTTTAATGAGCGTACCCTTTAATTGGGGTTCCTTCCAAATGGGGGAAGCTGAATTGCCAGTATCCCACTTGGCTGGAGCTATTCTATTTATCATTGCATCGACGACGGATTGGATAGATGGGTATATAGCGAGAAAATATAATCTTGTTACGAACTTAGGAAAGTTTCTGGATCCTCTTGCAGATAAGCTGTTAGTCAGTGCAGCTTTAATTCTTCTTGTCGAAATTGGTTTGGCGCCTGCGTGGATTGTCATAGCCATTATCAGTAGAGAATTTGCGGTTACAGGTCTGCGCCTCGTTGCAGCAGGAGAGGGAACTGTACTTGCTGCCAGTCAAATGGGAAAACTTAAGACATGGATTCAAATTATTGCGATTTCGCTGTTGCTGCTCCATAACTGGCCATTAGCTTTTGTAGGGTTTCCACTGGGGACTATAGTCTTGTACTTAGCTTTAATCATTACCGTTTATTCTGGATATGATTATTTCCAAAAAAATTGGCACGTGATGAGAGATTCAAAATGAATGCAGAAATCGTAGCTGTTGGCACAGAGCTTTTATTAGGTCAAATTGCAAATACTAATGCCCAGTGGATATCAAAGCGTCTTGCCTCTTTAGGGATTCCTGTTTACCGTCATACTGTAATTGGAGACAATTTGGAGCGCGTCGTGGATGCGTTTACTGCAGCTCAATACCGCTCTGACCTAATTATAGTGACAGGAGGACTTGGTCCGACGGAAGATGATATGACGAGGGATGCAGCCAGATCCGTACTAGGACAAGATCTTGTAGAAGATGCTGAATCTATGGAAAAAATTCAACAATTCTACACGAACAATCAAAAAGTGATGACTGAAAATAACCGAAAACAATCTCTTGTTCTTACAGGAGCCAAAGTTCTTCAAAATGATGAAGGGATGGCTCCCGGTCAAATTGTTGAAAAAGAAGGAAAGGTATGGGTTTTCCTTCCTGGTGTCCCTTCAGAGATGAAGATGTTGGTACAGGAGCGTGTAATTCCATACTTTCGTGAGACTTACACACTCAAGTCGGAAATTGCTTCTGAAATGATGCGCTTCATAGGAATTGGGGAATCGGCGCTTGAAGACGAACTTTCAGATTTGATTAGTCAACAGACTAATCCTACAATTGCCCCTTTGGCAGGTGAAGGGGAAGTGGCCCTAAGATTAACTGCGACAGGCGAATCTGATCATGAAGCCCGAACGAAAATTGGTTCTCTTAAAGAAATA
>NZ_JRNX01000607.1 GCF_000786645.1 Halobacillus sp. BBL2006 | reverse complement strand
TTCTCTCATCACCCTAAGCTGAAAAACAAAAGGCTGATCGAAGTCGATGTCAATGAACTTGAAAAAGGAGGCGGTGGTATTCGGTGTATGACGATGCCTATCGAGCGTGTTGAGTAAGGGAAAGATTATTTCCTCAAATATTAAAACCCGAATAACGATGCACTTTTATGTAAGTGTCCGATATTCGGGGCATCCATATGAATAAGCATTGTCTTATAACTAACTATGCCTATCCTTCTAAACCTTTAAGGTAGTTGTCTAAGATATAGGACTGGGAATCTTCAATCGGTATAGAGAGTCTGAACCCTCCCCTTTGATTTAAGTCGACAAAACCATGTAGGATACTCCTTAACCCGCGTATGGCGTGGATCATCTCCTTTTCACTTAATGCATACACTTCCAGAGCATCCCGGATCAAGTTCACAATTGATTCACCTGCTTGTTGAACATCTTTTTTTATTGGGTCAGGCGCCGATAACGTAGTTTCGTATATACCAGGATGCTTTTCAGCAAATTGCAAATAGGCTTTTGCAATCGATTTAATCGACTCAGCACCGTTTTTTTTAGAGTTTGTAGCCGCCTTTAGATATTGGTGTAACAACTTAAGAGCTTCTATGGCCAATGATTCCTTTAGTAGAGGCAAGCCTTTGAAATGATTATACAAAGATGGAGACTTGATATTAAGCTCTTTCGCCAATGTTGCCATTGTTACACTATCTACACCCTGAAAGTCAGCTATTTCTAAAGCTTTTTTTACTATGATATCTTGATTTAACCCAGCTCTAGGTGACATCTTACCTCTCCTTCCGCTTCGCTCGTTCAATAGCTGTTTTCATTTTTTCTATCGGGTCGATGATCCAATCTCCATGACCTACTGCTAATAAAGAAGGCTCATAAGTTAATAAGCGTTCAGCTGCTTGAACGGCTACAGATTTATTCCATGTAGCCATAGCTGGAAAAGGAAAGCTCCACCGAAGATCTCCCGCCACAGCTATCCCTCCTCTGGTCTGAAAAGCGTCTCCAACAATGAGACTGTTGGTGCGAGGATCTAAAAATGACATCATTCCAGGAGTATGGCCTGGCGAGTCAATTGCTAAAAGAGAGCCAATACGGTCTCCATCAACCAGTAAGTGATCTGGAACAGTAGTTATCCCTTTAGGAACTCCACCTTTGATCGGCTGGTCGCCTTCTCCCTCCTCTAAAGTGACATCACCTTGAAAGATTTTCATTTCCCGTTTTGGCAGATAAACTTCCACACTTGGCAAAGCTTTTTTTAACCCATCAAGTGCTCCGACATGGTCGCTATGAGCGTGGGTGATTACGATTTTGGTCAGAGGTTTTCTCAACTTCTCTGCAGTTTTCAATATCCCTTTAAGACTAAAAGATAGCCCGGTATCAATTAAGGTTAGTGAATTTTCTTCTTCAACAAAATAACAATTGACTGGGAAAAAGTTCGGCATAAGCGAAAGTTGGTACAAATGTTTATGATAAGTTACTTTCAAAGGATAGCCCCCTAAAAAAACTAATGGTATTAGTTTATATTATAACTAATACCATTAGTTTTGCAACTTTTTTTTTAATGTGACGTGATTTTTCATGTATAAAATTCACAATCTTCGATACCTAGTTAAAAGGATGGTAGGTCAACTATATGTTAAATCCAAGACAAGCCTAAAATAAAACACAAGGAAAATTTACGCTGCGATAAATTAAAAAAAGAGGCTGCAATGATCATTGCAGCCTCTTCCTCCTTATTAGAATATCCAATTCAAGAAACAACATCGTAACCTTGTTCTTCAACCGCTTCTTTCATTTTGTCTTCCTGTACACCATTGTGAGAAACTTCTACGTCGCCGCTCTCAAGATGGACGTTAACTTCCTCTACACCCTCTAACTCTTGTAGAGCTCCTTTGACAGCTTTTTCACAATGTCCACATGTCATACCTTCGACTTTAAGTGTAGTTTGCATTATTGATGCATCTCCTTTCCTAAGCATTTATATTTTTGCCCGCTTCAAACGAAGTGAATTACTTACGACACTCACAGAACTGAAGGCCATTGCCGCACCTGCCACCCAAGGGGCTAATAAACCAATAGCTGCTACAGGGATACCAGCCGTGTTATAAGCCAGCGCCCAAAACAAGTTTTGACGAATATTTTTCATCGTTTTCCTGCTAAGAACAATCGCTTTGCTTAGATGCAATAAGTCGCCACCCATCAAGGTGATATCAGCCGTTTCAATTGCAACGTCGGTTCCCGTCCCAATTGCAATTCCAATATCCGCTGTAGCGAGAGAAGGAGCGTCGTTAATTCCATCCCCAACCATCGCTACTTTTTGTCCCTGACTTTGTAATTCTTTTACCTTTTCAGCTTTCTCTTCTGGTAAAACTTCTGCAAAAACCCCATCGATGCCTACCTGGGAGGCAATTGCCCGAGCTGTTCGCTCATTATCGCCAGTTACCATGTATACCTCAAGACCCAGTTTTTTTATTTCCTGGATCGCTTGCTTCGACGTTTCTTTCACAGTATCTGCTACAGCCACATAGCCTTTGATCACGTTATCCACCGCAATGAGCATAGCCGTTTTTCCTTCTTCTTCTAATTTGGATAGTGTTGCATTGTATTTTTCGTATGAGAGATTTTCGCGTTCCATTAATTTACGTGTACCAATGTGGAGGCGTCTTCCTTCTACATCCGCCTGAATACCATATCCAGGAATAGCTTCAAAATTTATCGCTCCTTCCGGCTCTAAAGCTTTTTCCACTCCATAAGAAACTATAGCTTCAGCCAAAGGGTGCTCTGACGCTTTTTCTGCTGCTACAACATCTTTAAGCAAGGAGTATTCGTCACCAGCAAAAGCAACAAAGTCGGTGACTTCTGGCTGCCCTTTAGTTACCGTACCGGTTTTATCCAGTAGGACCGTCGTCAAGCGATGAGTCCCTTCTAAATACTCTCCACCTTTGTAAAGGATGCCTTGCTCTGCCCCTTTTCCTGTTCCGACCATAATCGAAGTCGGAGTAGCGAGTCCAAGTGCACAAGGACAAGCAATTACAAGCACCGCAATCGATGCCTCAAGGGCTTGTGGCAGTTCACCTGGTGCAACAAACACATACCAGACTATGAAGGTGAGTAGAGCGATTCCCACTACAATCGGTACGAAGATACCAGAAATCACATCAGCCGTTCGCTGAATAGGGGCTTTAGATCCCTGCGCTTCTTCTACGATCCGCACAATACCTGAGAGCGCTGTATCTTTCCCTACTCGCTCAGCTTTCATCTGAATGGTTCCATTTTTATTTATAGTTGCCCCTATTACAGGGTCATTTTCGTTTTTCTCGACAGGTAATGATTCACCTGTGATCATTGATTCATCAACAGAAGAAGATCCCCTTAAAATCATACCGTCTACGGGTATCTTCTCTCCAGGTTTGACCATTAATACATCGCCAACCTGAACTTGATCAACAGGTATTTTCTCTTCTTTTCCATCCCGAATAACCGTAGCTACCTTTGCCTGAAGATCCAAAAGCTTAGTAAGCGCAGCTGTCGTCCTTCCTTTTGCTAAAGCCTCGAAAAGCTTTCCGACTAAGATAAGGGTGATCAGAACGGCACTGGTTTCAAAGTAAAGCTCTGGCTCAAGGTCTGGATTCAATTGCCAGCGTAAGGTTTCTACCACACTGTAAAAATAAGCGGCGGATGTGCCTAAAGCGACGAGTACATCCATATTCGCGCTTTTGTTACTTAATGCCCGATAAGCTCCCATATAAAACGGAGCACCGATATAGAACTGTACAGGGGTCGCTAATATAAATTGAAACCAAGGGGTCATGAATAGACTTGGAACAGGTATTCCAAGATCCCAAGGCAAGTGCCCAATCATTGTATAGAGAAGGGGTAAGGAAAGAATTGCAGAAATCCATAGCTGGCGCTTCTTTCGCTTTATTTCTTCTTCTTTATAATCTGCTTGTTCTTCTCGATCTTTTTTTACAACTGCTTCGTAACCGAGCTTTTTCACCTTACTGATAATTTCATCGACAGAGATAGTTCCAGGATCATATTCAACGACTCCAGCTTCTGTCGCTAAATTCACAGTCGCTTGATCCACTCCGCTCGTTTTATTTAAAACCTTTTGAATCCGTGATGAACAAGCCGAACAAGTCATGCCGTGAATATCTAGCTCGATACGCTCTTTTTGCACGCCATACCCAAGCTTCTCAATTCTTTTAGTAATATCATTCGGCTGGACTTGATCAGCATCGTATCTTACTGCCGCTTTTTCCATTGTTAAATTCACATTCGCTTCAACCCCGTCCATCTTGTTCAACACTTTTTCGATTCTTGTTGAGCATGCAGAACAGGTCATGCCAGTAATTCCAATGTTCATACTTTTTTGTTCACTCATGATCGAGCCTCCTTATTTGGAGAATTGCTGAATCACCTTCATTAACTCATCAATAGCTTCTTCGCCTTCCCCTTTTTTTATCGCACCTGCGACACAATGATGGGTGTGTCGTTCTAATAGAGAAAAACCGACTTTATTAAGCGCATTGTTGATCGCTGAAATCTGGACAAGAATATCCACACAATAGCGGTCTTCTTCCACCATTTTCTGTATTCCTCTGACTTGACCTTCTATACGTTTCAAACGATTCAGGACAGCTTGCTTTTCCTCATCCGTTCTGGGCTTCATAGGTTGTTTACCACTATTTTCAGGCAGCATATTTTCACACATAATCTTTTCCTCCTGTTATTTGTAATATACCCCTCATAGGTATAATTAGTCAATTGAGACACTTGTTTTTCAGTATATGTTTCAAAAAATACACTTAGGGGGTATGGGTTATTAAACACTAAATTCTTGAGGTGATTGGATGTTAGCTCTTATATCTTGGATTGCATTAAGCATTGGTTTAATTTGCTCTATCATCATCATAGTTGATGTTATCAGACATCCACAAATGATGAAGGTTATGAACTTTGTCTGGCCGATTAATGGGTGGTTTTTTGGACCGATTGCTTTGTGGACCTATTTTAAATGGGGACGCCTAAAGTCGAAGGACAATGAAAGAGAAGACCATCGAGAAAGGCCTGCTAAAGTTTTTGTTTCTACAAGTCACTGTGCTGGGGGATGTACATTCGGTGATGCAGTCGGAGTTCCTATTGTGGCGCTCACCGGTTTAACGATAGCTGGGTCCACCCTTTTTGCCCATTATACCGTTGAATTTATTTTAGCGTATATCTTCGGCATTATCTTTCAATTTTATGCTATTTACCCGATGAACAAAGAAAAGGGCGTCATGGGTTCGATTAAAGCAGCCGTCAAA
>NZ_JRNX01000606.1 GCF_000786645.1 Halobacillus sp. BBL2006 | reverse complement strand
GGAAACAGCCGGCAAAGGTAGCGAAAATGCTCCCGTCTTCCTAATGAGTGAGGGGGTCGAAGCAATGTACCTCACATCTAAAGGAAAAGAAGGGGAAGAAGATCCTCATGCCTGGTTAGATGTTAGAAATGGAATTAAATATGCAGAGAATGCGAGAGATGCCCTTATTAAGGTGGACCCTGAAAATGAAGAGGCCTATAAGCAGAATGCAGAAAATTATATTGCCGACCTTCAAGAGCTCCACGATCAAGCGGTTGAACAATTTAATGAAATTCCAAAGGACAAACGGGTTCTGGTGACGAGTGAAGGGGCATTTAAATACTTCAGTGAAGCTTATGGATTCCAGGCCGAATACATTTGGGAAATTAATCAGGAAAATCAAGGTACACCAAATCAAATCACTCGAATTGTCGATATCATTAACGAGAAAGCTATTACTGGTTTATTTTTAGAAACGAGTATTGACCCGCGCAGCATGGAAGCTGTGTCGTCTGAAACGGACGTGCCGAT
The DNA here is from genome assembly GCF_000786645.1 of Halobacillus sp. BBL2006. Taxonomy (GTDB): domain Bacteria; phylum Bacillota; class Bacilli; order Bacillales; family Halobacillaceae; genus Halobacillus. Next base: position 434 of record NZ_JRNX01000606.1, on the reverse strand, counting down.
CATGGGTAAGGTGTTCACAGACTCTTTGGCAGAGCCTGGTGAAGATGGCGATTCTTATATATCGATGATGGAATGGAATATCAAAACCATTAAAGATGGATTGACCAGGTAAGCGCCTTAAATTGTAGCTAATGGTATAAAAGGTTGCGAAATTCAGTATAGATGACTGAAGTTTGATAGCCTTTATTTTTATTAATAGGAAGGATTCATCCATCTCAAATCAGGTAATTGGTTTTTAGTTAATTAGTTTAGACTTATTGAGATGTACGCTTATATAAAATGAGGTACACTTTATTTAGGCAATAAAATCCTTATGGTCAGTGGATGAAACTAGACTCACTGTTATAAAAATTCAAGTGCTTAACCATTACAGCGTTAAATAGAAAGAGGTAATCCGTGAATCCTAAAATTGTAAAAATAACAGAAAAAAAACT
>NZ_JRNX01000605.1 GCF_000786645.1 Halobacillus sp. BBL2006 | reverse complement strand
CCGCCGATGGAAGCACTGTAAGCAATTCCGAGCATAATGACTTTTCCAAAATTGAAGGAAGAATGATCGACTTCTCCTCCTCCCTCTTTTTTCAACTGGTCGGAGGCTTGATAGATGACGGCCATCCCGATCGGTACCATCATCATCGATGTCGCCGTGTTGGAAATCCACATCGAAAGTGCACCTGTCGCCAGCATGAAGCCGAGAACGATCAATTCCGTGCTCGTGCCGACCAGCCCGATGATGAATAATGCGATCCGCTTATGTAGGTTCCACTTCTGCATAGCAAGGGCAATGAGAAAACCGCCCATGAAGAGGAAAATAGTATTGTCACCGTAGGATGAAGCCGTTGCATCTCCATTCAATCCCCCGGTCAGCGGGAATAGAATTAATGGAAGCAAAGAGGTTGCAGGAATCGGCATCGCTTCGGTAATCCACCACGTCGCAATCCAGACAGTGCTCGCCAAAATAGCGACAGCGCTTTCAGATAATCCCTCAGCTTCAAAAAACATAAGGATCAAAGCGAAAAATAGTGGACCTAAAATAAGTCCTATTGTCTGCCGGGTATCAAAGGAAGGGCCAGATCCACCCGTTTGGTCTTTTTCGGATTTTTTTGGCTGTACTCCATCTGCATTCCCGCTTACAGTGAATTTCATTAAGTCCTTGGACTGTTCATGTATCTGCCACAGACGGTGCCAGA
>NZ_JRNX01000604.1 GCF_000786645.1 Halobacillus sp. BBL2006 | reverse complement strand
CAAGACAGTGGCAGGTGTTCTGGCTCCTACTTTTGCCTGTTCCAGAGCAAGGGTCATTTCAGATGACTCCCCGATAATATCGTCGAACGTATATTTAGCTTCTAAACTCCTGATAATTTGCCTCGCCCTCTTCAACTCACTTGTCAATGATTGAATTTCAGAAACATCATGAAGGACACCGACACTTCCTTTAAGGATCCCATCGACAATGACTGGAGCTACGTTAACCAACACATCTTTGTTTGAAGGACCGACTTTCATCCGCACACTTCTTACAGGTCTTCTCGTCCTCAGCACTTTCATGTGCATACTTTCGCCTTCAGATATATCTACCGTTGCAGGTTTTCCGACAATATCTTTTTCGGCTAGCCCTGTTATCCTTGTATAAGCTGGATTTATCATTAAACCGTTTCCATTTTCGTCTACAACAGATATCGCTTCATCCGATGATTGAATGATCGCTTCCAGCATCGTTTTTACTTCTTTAAGGTCTGTGACCTCTTCAGCTAAATGAACGACCTCTGTAATATCCTGAAAAACTGCATATGCTCCAATGACTTTGTTGTCAGCACCAACCATAGGAATTCGCGTTGTTATGACTTTCTTTCCGTTATCTAGTTCCAGCTTTTGGTTTAATTCCTTCTTCTTAGAACTCAATACTTTTGGAAGCCTAGAATCAGGAATAATTTTTTTGACTGGTTTTCCAACAACGTCTTGACGCTTTACATCTACGATCCTTTCAGCACTGCGATTGATAAAAGAAACTTTCCCGTCAACATTGATCACGATCATTCCGTCATGAATGCTGTTAAGAATAAGTTGTTGATTCTCGGTTTGCTGCTTTAATTTTTTTACAAGGGATTCCTTTTCTTCAAGCAATTCAGAGGTTATATAGGCTACGGAACCTGGAATGATAACAGTGGACCGTTGGCGCTTGGACCTTATAGAATCAAAGACTTCCTCATTCCCAGTAGCTTCGATAACAATATCGATGTCTTTATGTATCCATTCTTCCCACGAATCACATGTAGGAATTTGATAGGATTTTGCTAGTTCCAACCCTTGAGCATGGGGATCGACATCAGTAACAGCAACAACTTTCATTCGGTCGGTTTTATTCAACAACTTTAACAGGGCTGTTCCACCTTTGCCTGCTCCGACAATTAACACTCGTTTCATTTCATCACACCCTGCAATATTTTGCGCAACTTTATCCTACATGAATCTGCATAATTTAGCAAGTGCGATTATATTTCCACAACTCCCTGCATTTGATATACTAAACGAGGACTGTTAAAAAGGAGTTTATGACTATGCGCTTAATTGCATTAATGCTTTTAGTAACCCCAGGTTTGATTGCTGTTTATGGAATCAAGCTTATAAGAGATGCCTTATTTGGAGAGTTTCATCCAATTTTCCTGCATATTGCCGTCCAGGGTATTCTCGGAGTCGTCTTTGTTGTCGGTGGCATAGCCTTCATCGGAGGGTTCATACTACACAGAGACAGAAAAAGGGGTCTTACTAAAGGAAGATTCAAATAACCATTACTATGAAGTGCACCATATAAAGAAGGAGTTTTGCTCTGTGACAGAGTTCGATTTATTCAGAAAGCAATACCCTTTTGAATTACTTACAGATGAAGAATTTCAAGAGGTTTTCGGTAAAGCTGTAGTGAAAGAATACAGCACGAATGAGTTCATCATTCATGAAGACCAGTCAGATGATACCATTGACATTCATTTCATGGTATCTGGCTTAGCGAAAAATATTATGCACAGGTCGAATGGCCGGCAACTGTCCGTACGATTCTACTATCCAGGCGATCTAATTGGTGTCATGATTCTGTTAACGAGTGGCGAAATGAGATTCTCTGTACAGGCCCTTGAGCCTGTCAAAACCTTGTGCTTTGAACGGGAATCGTTCTTAAAAATGATGTCAAACAATACACAGTTCTCTAAGGTAGTCATGGATGGAATAAGTCATTTAATGAAAAGCCTTTACGATGAAATTAAATATAAAAGCTCAACGACAGACGAACCGGACGATCGAGAATTATACAAAAAGCGTGCTGACGGTTTTATGGAACCTCCGACCTTTATCCACCCTGAAGCGTCCATTGAAAAGGCAGCGAGAATGCTTCAGCAGCAAAAAATTGAGGCTCTCATAGTCAGCGAAGACCAAAAGACTATGCTCGGAATGATCGGATATACGCAAATATTGCGTGCCTATTTCGAAAATGATCACCGGAATCCAGTAAAGGCTTACATGGAAGAAGAAGCATATGAAATCAATCAGCAGGAATTCATCTATGATGCACTCAGTTATCTAAAGCATCACCCTACTGAAATTATCCCTGTACTTCATAAGGGATTTGTCGTCGGAATATTGCGCCAATCTTCCTTCTTTACAATTAAAAACTCGGTATATTTTGATTTGACCTACCGCATTTCAAACGCTGCAAGCCAGAACGAAATAAAAAAATTGTCACCAGTTTTCAATGAACGCTTTCAACAATTCGTTTCAAGTTTAATTCATGAAAACATGTTCGCATATGATATCGCCGAGTTGATTACGAACTACAATGACCGAATTCATAAGCAGATTGTTCAAATTGCGGAGGACCAGATGATTGCGGAAGGGTTTGGTCCTCCACCAATCAATTATTGCTTTCTAGTTATGGGAAGTGAAGGACGAAAAGAACAAGCATTTGCCACGGATCAAGACAACGGAATGATCTTATCCGATTATAGCCATTTCAAAAACAAAGCGCAGATTGACGCGTACTTTTTAGAATTTGCTAAAAAAATCAATCGTATGCTGGATGAATGCGGATTTCCATACTGCAATGGCGGTATTATGGCAAAAGAAGAAAAGTGGAGAAAACAAAAAAGTGAATGGTACGAAAGCGTAAATATGTGGATCGAAAAAATGGATGCAGAAGAAGTGCGCGACTTCACTATTTTCATGGACTTCCGGCCCATTTTCGGAGATTATTCACTTGCTTATGATTTAAAAAAATTTGTAACCAAGAGAGTTCAAAAGTCGCTCAATCTTCACCAGTTGCTCATGAAGGATACACTTCGTTTCCGTGTTCCTGTACAGCCCTTTGGGAGAATATCGGGTGTTGGAAAAAAACGGACACTCAACTTAAAAAAATCAGCGATTATGCAAATCGTCAACGCGATTAGAATTTACAGCATGAAGTACGGAATTGAGGAAATCAATACCGTGAACCGACTGGAAGCTCTCGCGGATCAAGAGCGTTTTCACCCACGAGATGTTGAAAACGCCAAAACAGCTCTACATCGATTAATGTTGTTTAGATTAAAAGAGAATCTAAAGCAATTGAATGAAAATGAAACATTGTCCAACGACCTCAAGCTCACTCAGATGAAAAAAGATGAACGACGCTCTCTACGTGAGTCGCTGATTATCGCTAAAAGGCTTCAACAGGTTCTAGAGCTGAGCTATAATCGAAATCGGGTGGTTTAATGTTACCAGTTGACTTACAAATTTTAAAATATATTTTCTTTGAGAAACCTATTTATTATTTTAAGATTAAACCCTATTTAAAATGGAATACCTATCATCAACTTGAAGAAAGATTAGAAAACCTTAACAGGTATGAAAATGAACGTTTACTAGACCAAGACTATACAATTTTTGACTTGGAAACGACAGGATTTCTCCCAGAGATTGGGCATGAAATCATATCTATTGGGGCGATCCGACTTCATGGTCTTGACGCCTGTCATCGAAAAACTTTTCACCAGGTAATCCGGCCAATTCGTCCGGTCAATAGTCAAACACTAAGATTAACCGGATTAACCCGTGACCGCTTAAGAAATGCCAGTCCTTTTATTGAAGGTTTCCAAAACTTTTTAGAATTTAGTGAAGGGTCAGTCCTGGTCGCTCATCCTGCCAAATTCGATATGCGTTTTTTGCAGACAATGTTAAAACGTTGGAAGCTTCCCCCTTACCATCCGCCAGTCGTTGATTCCCAACTGATGGCTCAGTGGCTGCTTCCTTCGGTCAAACACCAGTTGGACCCCTTGCTGAAGCATTTCGGCATAGATAAAAGAGCACGCCACCATGCTCTGAATGATGCTATCATGACAGCTGAATTATTCAGTCACCTTCTTTCCATGACTCTGGATAAAGATGTATCTACAATGAAAGAGTTGAACCATATTCTTTATAAACAAAAAAAAGCGAAGCAGCCAAATTAAAAGCTGCTTCGCTCTTTTATTTTAGAATGGTGTTTAAATTTACAGATGATCTTTCTTATTCCAATAAAGCTCCCGGATGTTGAAGACACAGTTTCGAGACCTTCGTGTGAGTTTGGGGCTGCGGGAAAAGGTTCGCTTTCC
>NZ_JRNX01000603.1 GCF_000786645.1 Halobacillus sp. BBL2006 | reverse complement strand
TCGTTTTTTCCACCGCTACTTTACTTATGTCCCGGGCTCTTTCTTGCGTTTTAATAGTAAGGCGAAATCATCAAGTACACGAGCACTCCTGTTAAGCTTACATACAGCCATAACGGCATCGTCCAGCGGGCAATCTTCCGGTGCTTTTCCACCTTCATCGTCAAACCGCGGGCAAGCGTGAGTAGAGCAAGCGGCACAATCACGGCAGCCAGCACGATGTGAGTGATCAGAATAAAATAATAGATCGGTTGCAGGATCCCGTCACCGCCATAGGACGTGGACTCCGCCATCGCGTGGTAAGTTAAATAAGAGATTAGAAATAAGAACGTGCTTGTAAACGCAGCAAAGATAAAGCGTTTGTGCCACACCACATTTTTCTTAAGAATCATGTATAAGGCCGCAAGCAGAAACACGAAGGTAAAGGAGTTAAGAACGGCGTTTAATAAAGGCAATACCTTCACATTAAAGCCTACTTCTGATTCAAGATTCGGTATAAATAACAGGACGACGACTATCGCATTGATGGCGATCGACAGGCCGACGACCCATGGAACGTAGTTGAATTCTTTTTTTGTACTCACAGTCATCCTCCATCTCTATGATGTCTTTCCTTCTTAGTATAGTAAAAGCGGCAAGAGAATTCATTAAGGAAGCGGTGACAGAAATGGTAACTTTGTAGGGGAGGAACATTAATCTGCTCATCTGGAATAGTGGTAGGGCTTTTATAAAGAAGAAAAAAGGAAGAAGGAATTAATAATGACCCCTTCTTCCTAGAATTTATACAGTTAGGATAGAATAATCACTCATTTAAGGTTCTTTGGATTTTTTTATAGATTTGTACGGGTGCGTTGTTTAAGTCCTCTAGTGACTCAGTAGTTTGTTGACCATCACCACCTATAATAATTAAACAGTTCGTACTTTTATCAACCTTTAGCGTGTACTGTCCAACTTCAAATGACTCCACACTTGTTGAGATATCTAAGTATTTATTGTTCAATCTAGTGCGAACTCTATTGGAGAACCTTCTTAAGTATCTCCATAATTTTAATTCTTCTCTTGATTTCATAAATAATTCAGGGAGTTCTTTGGCATTCTTTAAAGTATTTAAAGTGGTCAATGTGTACACACGTACACCATAGCCGACGGGCCGAATTGTTCCATTCAAAGATCTCCATTCTTTAACGGAGAATTTCACATAAAGTTCTTTAGAATTGCTTGGTACTTCATTAATCTCATGTCTTTTTACAATCTCAACGTTAGTTATCTCCCCGTAATAAGTAATTCCATTTGGTTCACCGACCTGTACTGAATCATTTTGGGTGATATAAAGAGCTATATACTTTGCTTCTTGCCACCCTTTCGCTAAGCGATTTAAAGGTATATGGTAAAAGCGATTTTTTTTATGAGCAATGAGGCGTTTTACATCTCTGACCACGCCCACAAGGACCTTCTCCTCTAGAGAGGACCTCCAATATTCTATAGCCCCTTTAGGTAGAATACCTTGAGTTTGTAACTCCTCTGGACTGCTTTCAATCAAGTGTTCTAAAAACTCTTCCACCATCTTGGATGTATCTGGTAAGAAGGGGAAGCCTCCTATATTAACTTCTTGAATACTTTTATGGAAGGGGTGATCTTCGTAGTTTTCTTCATCCATCCAAGGGAATAATACATAAGCACCGAATGCATATCTTTCATAAGGCCCTTTGTTTCTGTACACCCAAGCATCACGGTATCGATGCATAGTGTTAATATCATCTTCCATTGGGCCTGGAGTAGATAAATTATTTGTACTTTGGTCAAAGTCTATTCGATATTTAGCATCAAAAATATATTGATAGTTAAAAGGATGACCTTTCTTTTCAACGGTGAGCATAATATCTGGCTTTTGCCTCACCGTTGGAGGATTTTGGTGTCTCTCTTGAAAACTAAGTGTGATTTTTTCGCCCGTATGAGGGTGTTGGAAGCTTCTTTTTGCTGATTTACTTTGATCTAAATCCACAAACAATCCATTTGGTTTGATTTTAATAATGTCTTGATCAATGGGGTGATATTTCTTGTGGAGGATTTGACCCATCTTTAAATAAGTCCAATATTCATAAAGGGTAGCTACATCCTTCACTGACATTTTAAAAATCTCTCCTTGAAGAGATAATCCTTGAGACAGCACCAAGTAAATCATATAAGCATCTCGGTAACCTTGCTTCATCTGCATGACTAAAGTGAGAGCTGATCTGTCTAGTTTGCTTATGCTTCTCCAAAAGGGGGATTTCTCAATGAATAGTAATCGGCTCTTCATTTTATTTAATTCAAGAAGGACAGTTCTATCCGTATCAGGTACATTTTTGAGGTATTTCTGTACTTTTATGATTAATTCCGCTATCTTATCCTGCAAACGATTGAGCATAAATTTCACAAATCTATTCTCTAAAGTGTTATAAGAAAGTGTTTTTTTCGAATTTAGGCCACGTTCTGGCATCCATGTCTTATGGTTGATCTTAATTCCGTTATTAGTTTCTTTCAATAGGTAGGGTCTTTTCCTCAGATATTGTCGGGATCGACTATCCGTACGCTTTAATTGCTCACCTCTCACGTTACGATACTCCGTTACTAGTTCATGGTGAGGTTGTCTTTCGATTAAATGGACGGCATTCATAAATTGCTTAAAATAATGGTTAAGTAACCGGTAAAACTCGACGGGTGAAGGTTTTTTGGATGAGATTTTAGATGCCCCAAGAAAGGTTTTCTTCATAAAGTGAAAGGCCAAGTTATAAATTTCTTCACTTACTTCGTCTAAAAGCCGTTTGTAGTCCTCTTTATAATCGAGCTTGGTTGGGAATAACTCTAAAGTAACTTGAGCTAATGACTCTTTCTCATCTCGAATTTCAAATTCGGTCATTCCAACCTCATTCATAAATTGGAGTTGTCCCATTAAAAACGTAATGTCTCCTACTTGCTCTCGACTCACAGATTTACGAACTAGAGGGTTTTCGTGGTGAAAAGATAAATTCCGATTACATTTAGATAGGGCTACAAGCTGATAGACTTCATTTTCAAAGAAAACAGGGGGAAAGTGCCCATGCTCGATATCAACTAATTTCTCTAACGTAGGATGAAATACTTGGATAGAAGATCCTTCTATAGCACCCACTTTTAATTGCATTGTCTGTTGTTCAAATTTAACTTTAGCTTTATGCATATTCATATTTTTAAATCGGCTGTTATAAGGTCTTCCCTTAATATGAACAGAAAATTGTTCATGTTCTATGACTAATAGCTTTGTATCATCTGCGTGAGACACCTTTCCGCCTCCTTTCCAAAATAAATCAGCCTAACCAGAAGGATGTAAAGCCAAATTGTTCTTGGTTCTTGTACATCGTTGCAAGCTTTTCTGCAGATTTTGGATATTTCGCATTTTCTATCGCAGTCTTAAAAGAACTTGTTTCAAGAGCTTGGCCCGTACAAAAAACAAATAATTGCTCAATGATTTCGGCTGTTGTAATGTCACTTCCATTGATTTTGGGAAGAATCTTTTGAAGTAGTTGTCTGTCGAATGCAGCCATAGGCTCCATTAGCTTCCCTAGTTTGTTATAGATCATAAAGAAACAGATTTCATCACGAATACGATACCCAAAATGGCTGCGATTCTTTTTAAGGATCTCATTTACTTCTATTAATTGGTTTGTTGTCTTCTGAATGATGTCGCGATGTTCCTCAATAGCTTCTTTTAGTGTTAAAAACTCTGATCTAAGGTGTTTATTATCTATCATTGCTTGATAAGTTTTCTTCTCATTATCGTTAATACTAGGTAGGAATTCTAAATCCACGTCGTTAAATTCTATTGTACTCGCTCGGTCTAATACCTTTGAGCTAAACGGGTGGGTAGTTTCATCCATATTCACCGTCCCGATAATATAAACGTTATCGGGGATGTTCACTCTTCTTTCAAAGCTTTCAGGTGTGGGGATTTGAGAAGTAACGATATGTCCATCCACACGCTTGCGACTTTCCATCACGCTAAGAAGGTCACTAAAGTAATATTCCACTCTTGCTAAATTCATTTCATCCAGTAGAACAAAGTAGGGAAGGTCTGGATGTTCTTCCGCTTCCATAAGAACTTTGGTTAATGGACCAGGTTTAAATCCCCCTTTAATATCCTCATAACCAATAAGTTCAGATCCATCACTCCAGTCAGGTCTTACCGGAATTAAGTTAAACTGACCGTTTTCTTCAGTAGCTCCAATACTATTAGCAAACTTCTCTACTATTTTTGTTTTTCCAGTCCCTGAAATACCAGAAAGAATCACAAATGGCTTTGTTTTTAAGGATAAAAACAAACTTTTTACTTCATCCCTTTGATAATAAAATCCTTCATCCTGTATATAGTTGTAAATATGGTCAATAAGATCAACATCCGAATTAAAAGTGTCAAAAGGAGTTTTCATTACTAGATTTGTATCTGCTACCTGTTGAATTATTTCTTCTGGCAACATATCCCGGAAAGTGGTTAATAGATATTCAGCAAATTCTTTCGTAATCGAATAAAAATATCCCTGCTTCACATTTCCATTGACATCAAATGGACCTTCTTCTTTTTTTCTTCT
>NZ_JRNX01000602.1 GCF_000786645.1 Halobacillus sp. BBL2006 | reverse complement strand
CCTGCCGTTGATAAGGCAGCCGCCATCGCACCTGCAGCCATCAATCCGATGACGAAGATACCTAAATTGGCTATTTCCGGTGTTGCCATAACGACAATGTCGTTGCTGATGACGAGCTCTGTCCATTGAAGGATCCCGTCACCATTCCCGTCAGCTAAGGACAGACGGCCAGTATCGACCCAGGCTTGTGTCCATGCGGGGAGATTATTCAGCGAGGAACCGGCTACTTCTGTCATTAAAATGAACCGCGAAAAAGCCGCATAAGCAGGAGCGGACAAATACAGCAACCCAATAAAAAGCAGCGCCCATGCACCACTCCATCTAGCTGCTTTCATCGTCCTCACCGTATAGAAACGGACGATGACATGAGGCAAACCGGCTGTCCCTGCCATTAGCGTAAACATCAGGGCAATAAACTGCCACTTGCTTCCTTCTGTAAATGGAACGACGTATTCAGAAATTCCTAATTCCTGATCGATCGATTTCATTTCGGAAATCACATCACCATAAGAAAGCCATGGAAGTGGATTTTGTGTCAATTGCAGTGACATAAAAATAACTGGAATCAAGTAAGCAATGATGAGGACTAAATACTGAGCAACCTGTGTCCAAGTGATACCCTTCATCCCGCCAAGTGCGGAGTAAAACGCAATCAGTACGACACCAATCAATGTCCCGATTATTGTATTCACTTCAAGAAGACGTCCGATAACGACTCCGGAGCCGGACAGCTGTCCGATGGAATACGTGAAACTGATGATGATCGTTGCAACAGCGGCGATCAGACGGGCAGCATTACTTTTATAACGATCGCCGATAAACTCAGGTACCGTGTAGCGCCCGTACTTTCTCAATTGTGGTGCAAGCAGGAAGGTTAATAATAAATAACCGCCTGTCCACCCCATGATGTAAGCTAACCCATCATATCCTAGGATCATGAC
>NZ_JRNX01000601.1 GCF_000786645.1 Halobacillus sp. BBL2006 | reverse complement strand
TATTCAGGTGATTTATTAGAAGAAAGTGAAGAAGGGGAACTGGAATGGGTTCCCGTCGATCAAGTGTTGGAAAAACCGATGGCAGAGGGCGATCGGCATATCTTCAAACATATCCTGAACAGTAATGAGCAAGTTTATGGAACATTTGTATATACGACGGATTTCAAACTGATTGATCAGGACATGGATCCGTCCCGACCTGACTAATGAGGAGCGATCGAGGATGCGAGAAGATGCGAACAATACTCAATTAGTAATTATTACTGGAATGTCAGGAGCAGGAAAGACCGTAGCCGTTCAAAGCTTTGAAGACCTCGGTTTTTTTTGTGTGGATAATCTCCCGCCTGCTTTACTGCCAAAATTTCTTGAGCTGATGAAAGATTCAACTAACAATATTCAAAACGTAGCCTTAGTAATGGATCTCAGAGGAAGAGAGTTCTTCGAAGCACTTTTTGATTCTTTAGACCGTCTAGGAAAAGAAGATTGGATCCAGGAGCACATTCTATTTTTGGATGCTGAGGATCAGTCTCTTGTTTCCCGTTATAAGGAAACGCGCCGCTCACACCCGCTTGCCAAGGAAGGATTACCTTTAGAAGGAATCCGAAAAGAACGTAAGCTTTTGGATGAACTCAGAGGACGCTCCCAAACGATTATTGATACGACGAGTTTGAAACCGAAAGAACTTAGGGAACGAATCATTGAAAAATACCGTCAACAGGAACAGCAAGTGTTCTCTGTGCAGATGGTTTCGTTCGGATTCAAGTATGGTGTGCCGATTGACGCGGATTTGATGTTTGATGTGAGATTCCTGCCGAATCCGCACTATGTTGAACATATGCGGCCGTTGACCGGTCTGCATACCGATGTATCCTCTTATGTATTTAAATGGTCGGATACTCAGAAGTTTTTAGAGAAATTGAAAGACTTGCTTCAATTCATGCTTCCACAGTATAAGAAAGAAGGTAAAAGCCAACTTGTCGTAGCCATTGGGTGTACAGGCGGTCAACACCGGTCCGTAGCTTTGGCTGAGTATTTAGGTGAATATTTTTCCAGCGATTTTGTCACGCATGTAACACACAGAGACATAGACAAAAGAAAGGGTTTGTAACAGATGGCGAATAGTGAGGAACCTCGTGTAGTCGTCATTGGCGGCGGGACAGGTATGCCAGTCCTTCTCAGAGGTCTGAAAGATTTACCGATCGATCTATCTGCCATTGTAACAGTTGCGGACGATGGTGGGAGTTCGGGAAGACTTCGAACGGAAATGGCGATTCCTGCCCCTGGCGATATTCGAAATGTTGTTGCAGCCTTATCTGATGCTGAACCGATGCTGTTGGAGCTCTTTCAGCATCGGTTTGTCACCAATAATGGCGCAAGTTTATCCGGTCACTCGATGGGCAACCTCCTGTTGGCTGCCATGGCATCGATGACGGGAGACTTTTATAAAGGAATCAAAGAGATCTCTCGCGTATTGAATGTCCGAGGGAATATTTATCCGATCGCCAATCATTCCATGAACCTCCATGCTGAAATGGAAGACGGAACTGTAGTAACTGGCGAATCAAGTATTCCCAAACAAAATAAAAAGATCAAACGGGTTTACGTCAGCCCGACTCCTGTTCAACCCTTACCTGAAGCTGTGAGTGCTATCAAATCAGCTGATTTGATCGTCATTGCTCCAGGAAGTCTCTATACAAGTATTATGCCGAATATCATTATCCCTGAAATCGGACAAGCACTAAGGGAGACGAAAGCTCATGTTACTTATGTTTGTAACGTTATGACTCAGAAGGGGGAGACATCCGGTTACACGGCTGGCGATCACCTACAGGCTTTATTTGACCATGTCGGCAAAGGAGTTATCAACTCGATAGTTGTGCATAATAAGCCGATCGAACAAGATGTTAAACAGGCTTATGCACGGGAAAAATCTGAACCTGTCGTTTATGATATCGATCGCATTAAATCCATGGGGATAAAAGTCATTGAAGAAGACATCATAGATCATAGTCAATCAATGTTACGTCACGACACAGATAAACTAACCAGATTACTGCACTCGATGCTTTAAAAAGGAACACTTGGACCAGAGGGGGTGGACATCTATGTCATTTGCATCTGAAATAAAAAAAGAACTGACGAATGTGGAAGCTGAAACATGTTGTTTAGAGTCTGAGCTTGCGGCTTTAGTCAGGATGAATGGAACGTTTTCTTTATCCAATCGTAAATATGTATTAGACATCCAGACAGAAAACGCTGCGATAGCAAGAAGAATTTATATGTTAATTAAGAAGCTCTATCCTTATCCAGTTGAGCTTTTAGTACGTAAAAAAATGCGGTTAAAGAAAAACAACGTTTATATCGTACGAATGAAGGAAAAGGCGGATCAAGTGTTGAATGACCTTGAAATTCTTAAGGGTCCGTTATCGATCAATCCGAATATCCCTGAAAAGTTTCTGCATGATACATGCTGTAAACGCGCATATTTGCGAGGTGCATTCCTTGCAGGCGGCTCCGTAAACAATCCTGAAACGTCTTCTTATCACCTGGAGATCTATTCTTCTGATGAGGAACACAACGAGGCGTTGTGTAAGTTAATGAACCAGTTCGGTCTTCATGCACGTACGTTAAACCGTAAAAAAGGCTACATTACCTACTTGAAAGAAGCAGATAAGATTACAGAACTAATCAGTAATATTGGGGCTCATCAGGCTTTATTTAAGTTTGAGGACGTCCGTATTGTCCGCGACATGCGTAATTCAGTCAATCGTTTAGTCAATTGTGAAACAGCAAATTTAAATAAAACGATCGGTGCCGCTTTCCGGCAAGTCGAAAATATTAAGTTCATTAAAAGAACTGTTGGATTAGAGGCTTTGCCAGATAAGCTTCAGGAAATAGCTACACTAAGGCTTCAGTATCAGGAAGTTTCATTGAAGGAACTTGGAGAATATGTCTCTGGGGCTCCGATTAGTAAATCAGGGATCAATCATCGCCTTCGCAAAATAGACGAGTTTGCTGAAAAAGTCCGTAGAGGAGAAGTCACAGAAAACTCAAGAAATTAATGTCTTTTATTAGCTATTCATGCTATAATGGATTACAATTATTAACGCTTTCTATCAAACGGAAGCGTTTTTCTTCCGTAGCTTTTGAATGCGCTTTCTAAAGAAATGTTGAAGAAAAAGAGAGGAGAATGATAGGTGGTCGAACGGTTAATTACGGTAGAACTTGAAACGGGATTACAAGCAAGACCTGCAGCACAGTTCGTGCAGCAAGCCAACCGATTCAGTGCAGATATCTTTATTGAAAAAGATGAAAAACGAATCAATGCTAAAAGCATCATGGGATTAATGAGTCTGGCTGTTGGTACTGGGGAAGAAATTACTCTGATAGCTGATGGTACGGACGAAGAGACGGCTTTAGAAGAACTTAGCTCATTTGTTAAAGAATCCTAAATTTTTTATCCTTATATGTGAATTAATGAACGTAAGCATTGCGGGAACGTTCCCATAACATAAGAAAAATCCGCTGTGAATACACAGCGGATTTTATC